>JBEIHA010000048.1:0-14127 GCA_040381635.1 Pseudobdellovibrionaceae bacterium | reverse complement strand
GCAGAGCCGTCGCGCGGTCACGTCGACCGATGGCATCGGTCAAATCAAAAATCCGGTCCACCCGCGTTTGCGAAACAACCTGCAGAACATCCTTCGGTTCGACCAAAGTTCGTTCGCCCAAATAATCCTTAAGCTTCGTCAGTTCATTGTTCAATTCGGTCAGATTGGCGCCAACGAACTGCTTCAGCAGTTGCGCGGCTTCCCGGGCGACCTTTAAATCTTGGCGGAACGCCAGATATTCGATCCAGTCGGCCACTTGATTATCGTAAGGACGTTTGCATTCAACAACAACTGCCGCTTCGCTGATTTTTTTGTAAGACTTCTTGCGCTTATCCAGAGCCTCGCAGGTCAGCACTAAAGTTGTCGATTCGACCGGATTTTCAAACAGGGGATACAAAGCTTCCCATTCTTTGTCTTTCAAATCATCGACCCCGCGAAACGCGATGAACCGGCGAGCGCTCATCATCGGAAGCATTTCGGCGGCGTCCTTGACGACGGCAGCTTCGGTTTCGCTGGCGTCAAAAACATCACAATTGAAATCGATCGCGGCGGCATCCACACTTTTGTGCTTCAAAAGATGCAGAGCTTCTTGCACCAAAAAAGTTTCTTCGCCGATCAACAAGTAAACTGTGGCCGGCTGGCTTGATTCGAGTCTTTGTTGCAATCTGCGTAGGTCGAGTACCACTTAAAAATTCTCCGTCATACGGTCGTGGGCTTCGGCCATCATTTCGTCGGCGAGTAGGGAAATGGTTTCCATTTTTACGGATTGATTGTAGGTGGCGTTGGCCGAATTGATGACGTCGCTTCCGACACGGGGCGAAGCATACACTTTCTGGTTCGAAAAATTCCCTTGCCACATAATCTTGTCATCACTTTTGCGCTTCAACACTATGTTGGTCTTCACCAGTAAGCGGTATTCGGTGATCAAAACCACTTGATTCGGTAAATCCGTCGCTTGCCGACTTCCGTTGTTGATCGAAGGGCCATTGATGGTTTGCACCGCTTCGATCGAACCCAATAAGATCAACGGCGAGCTGTCTTTTTCGGTCACGCGAGCAACTTCGCTGCGCGAGAAGCGGCGGATCAATGAGTTCGTGAAGAACGGTTCGATCCCCACTTCGGAGCTTCGATTTTTAAACATGGGGATGGCCACTTGGGTATATCCACCCGGCAAGGCCCGTTCGGACAAGCCAAAACGGTAAGCGCAACCCGAAAAGATAAAAGCGAAAACAACAATAAGATACACGACCAAACGCTAATCAATTGCCCTTGACCGGTCAAGTTAATGATCTAGATTGGCGAGTATGAATCCTACGCAATGGCCCTATAGATTGCTTGCTCCCGGCCCGGTGCCTGTACCCAAGGCAGTGATGCAGGCGATGAGCGAAAAAGTGCTGCATCACCGCACGCCCAAATTCGAAAAAATTCTGATCGAAGCTTGGAAGGGCCTGCAATACGTTTTCAAAACGGCTCAGCCCGTGCACATCTTGACCGGAACAGGATCCTCGGCGATGGAGGCCGCCATCGTGAACATCGTTTCTCCCGGCGACGATGTCTTAGTTGTTGTTTCCGGAAAATTTGGCGAGCGCTGGGCCGAGATGTGCGAAAGGTACTGCGTTCGCACTCGCGTTCTCAAAGTCGATTGGGGCCATTCGGTGTCCCTTGACGTTTTCGCCGCCGAGTTAAATTCGAAAAAATGGAAGGCCGTCTTCACGCAAGTTTGTGAGACCTCGACGGCGACGGTTCATCCCGTAAAAGCAATGGCCGCATTGGTGCGGCGTGATTGCCCCGAAGCTTTGTTCGTGGTCGACGCCATCACCGCGGTCGGCTGCCTGCCTCTGCCGATGGACGAATGGGATCTTGACGTGGTGATCGCGGGTTCGCAAAAGGCCTTTATGGTTCCAACCGGGCTGAGCTTTATTGCCATGAGCGAACGCGCCTGGGTCGCCCAGGCTACGGCAAAATGCCCGAAGTTCTATTTAGACTTGGGCTTAGAGAAAAAAGCGAACGCACGTAAGGAAACGCATTTTTCTTCACCGACCCCTTTGATCGCTGGCCTAGGCGTTGTCTTAGCGCGCATTCAAGAGGCCGGCTTAGATCAAGTGATTCAGCGTTGCGAATTGCTGGCCAGCGCGACCCGCACTTTCGGGGAACGTCTGGGCCTGAAAGTTTACTCACAATCCCCGTCTTCGTCCGTCACTGCTTTGCTGACGCCGGATGGGGTGGATAGCGGGGCTCTGCGCGATTGGTTGGAGCGCGAGCGCAACATCACCATCATGGGTGGCCAAGACAAAATGAAGGGTAAAATTATCCGCATCGGCCATATGGGCGACGTGCGCGACGATGATATGACCGCGCTGTTTTCAAGTCTCGCCGATAAATTAGGCGCGGCTTTTGACTCGCGCGATCTCGAACAACGATTAGCAAAGGTACCGGTGCTTTTTCCGTGAAAATTTTAATCACTGAACCCTACTCTCTGCACTCAAACGCACGTTTAAAAGCCGGGGGCTTCGATGTTCAAGAGGATGCGGCCGCACTAAGTGACGCCGAAATTCTTTTGATTCGCAGCAAGACCGAAATTAATGCCGAATTCTTGGCGCGGGCGCCGAAGCTGCGATTGATTGTTTCCGCAACCAGTGGCTTCGATCACATCGACTGGCGATTGTGCAAAGAACGGGGCATTCTGGCTGCGCACACGCCCACGGCCAATGCACAAAGCACAGCCGAATTGACGATGACTTTGATGTTGGCTCTCGAACGGCACCTTTTGGCCGCCCACAAAAACGTGAAGGGCAGCAAATGGCGCGACAACCTAAAGCGCCCCCACGGACTAGAGGGGAAAATTCTTGGAATCATCGGTCTGGGCCGCGTCGGCCAGAAGGTCGCGCGTATGGCTTACACTTTTGGCATGCGCCTGCAAGCGCATGACCCCTACGTGGATGAAGGACTGTTCCCCGCTTTTCATTGCGAGCGTTTGGGGCTCATCGAATTGCTGACGTCTTCAGACATCGTGACTCTGCACGTGCCGCTGACCAAAGAAACAAGATATTTAATTAACAATCCCACGCTCGGTGAAATGCAAAACGAGGCCGTGCTGATCAACACCTGCCGAGGCGCGGTCGTAAACCAAAACGAATTGTTGGATGCCTTGGATGATGGCCGCATCGCCGGCGCCGCCGTCGACGTCATCGAACGCGAACCTCCCCCGACGGGCCACCGCGTTTTGGGTCATCCGAAGTTGTTGATGACTCCACACATCGGCGCCTTTACGGAAACCGCCTGGAACAAAGGCTGCAACGAAGCCGTCGACAAAGTGATGCGCTACCAAGCCGCGCAGCCTTTGGGCGACACCTTGCCCCTCGATACGCCCTGGTTTCATCTCACATGAGTGCGCGCCGTTTCCAGTTTTAGTGACGAAAAACCGCGATCGCAAATTCAATTCGCTCGCGAGGCAAATCACATAGTGAAATGACTAAAAATTTAGTCGTTTCACTATGGACTTAGGGATCAGCGCAATCTAGATGCAAGCTCCCAGTAAATTGTCACTAAAATGGGGAACTGCGCGCACGGCCAATGCCGCGCCAGCCTCGAGACATCGCCAAATGAAAGGTAACAATTTGCGTCCGGAGCGCGGGGCTTAGACACGTCTCATTTTGAGACATCGTGAATTCCTAAGTCGGAAAGCCTAGTTAAGCGCCGAACGCGTAGGTCGTTTCTTTGCTCTATCCAAAGGCATGGAAGAACTTAACCTTAAAAACCCTGCCCTTGCCCTCGTCGCTGCCATCCTCGCGCTCCTCTCGCCCGCGGCATCGGCCTACGTTCCGAATAATCCGGATGATCAACAAACTGCGCAGTTTTTCGCGCGCCAATGCCCCGGCTGCACTTTGACCGGACTGCAATTTTTTAACAATCAAAAACGTTTAGCTCTAGCCAAGACAAAAATCACATTGAAGCCGGGATTTTACACCGTCGACCAACCAGAAATTCCTTTGAAGGTAAAACAGGCCAGCAAGGCGGTCTTTTCGCTGATCGTTCTGAACGAAGATGAAAACGCGTAACCCGAAATTTTCTCTCATGTCCTCGAAGAGAAGGTCCGGAACTGGTCGAACGCGCTCGAGGCTCACACTCGCCGCGTGGCTCAAGTGGCGAAGATCTATTTAGATAAATGTAAATCCGAAAGCAAAGCCCTTTGCCGTGCTCCGCTGAAAGTCGGCGCGATCGCGGGTGGATCGGGTTTGCTATTAGGTGATGGCGGAACAGAAATGTGGACTGCGGGTCACGTTTTCGAAGCGCCGTTTCGCCAAGCCTTGCAAAGAATAAATTCGAATGATGTGCAAGAATTAGTGCGTCGGCAGACGACCTTTAAGGTGTTGATCTTCGACGCCGACAACCGCTTGGTCGCGCATCCATTCAACAACAGAATGAAGCTTGTGTATTCGGCCAGCACCCAGGTCGTACCGCGCGCGAATCCCACCATTGAAACGGACAATCTGCGCTTCGAGCTCGAGAAGTCACTAGGCAAAGGTTTGGAAATTGCGCCCGCAATAAAGCCAGGAACCAACATTTATTCGGTCGGCTACCCGTCCTGCACCGGCTGCGCCGAAAAATACGGCAGCATCGAAGAAAAACTATTGAGCGGAACTCGGTTCCCCTACCGCGACGCGAGCAATTTCGACCACCAAGTCACCCTCGGACAAGTCCTGGATCAAGACGGTACGGTCATCACGACCAACGCCGACGCCCAGGGCGGAATGAGCGGCGGCGGCGCATTGGATGAAGAGGGACGCGTGCTCGGAATCAATTCCGCCGTCGGGGTCTCAGTGAAATCGCCAGACTTTTTAACCGACCGCCGACTAAGACTTTCGCGCCCCACCGTTTGGTCGGCCTTATTCCAGACCAGATCTTAAGGCCCCATCTAAGAATGCCGAACAAGACTTATGCGCAAGTTTTTGTTCGCTTCGGGCTTAAGTTCACTGTTTAGTGTTTTCGTTGTCGCGCCTTCCGTTTGCGCGTACTACACCAATCAAGGAATAGCCAAACTTCGTGAGAGCGAAAAAGAACTGCGCGAGGTCTTACCTAAGTTTGTCGCTGATTTAAAAGCCATCGATGCCAATCCGCCCTTCCCCAATTGGAGTCGCGAACGCAACGCCGAACCTATGATCAGTCTTTGGGTTTCGTGGCAGGGCAAGGGAATGGAAGAGCAGAATACGTTAGCGCATCAAACTCTTCGTCAGTTGTTCGAAAAGTATCCCAAAGCTATGTCCGATGAATCTCAATTCATGGCGTTTTCGAACGATGCGTTGATCGAAAAAATAGACACCCGCTGGATGGACAATCTGCTCAATTTTGATCACTGGCGCATCACCTCCTATCCCAAGGTTCAAGAGCAGTTGAGGGAGGTGAAAAATCAGAATAGTCTTGGCCGGATCGGCGCCATGGCCTCAATGCCGGTTCCAAATTTTATAGAATTGCGCCAATTTGCTTTTGTTCACCTGATAAAAAAAAACAAACAGGGCGAAGCTATGGCGGGCCTTAAGGTCTTTCGCAAGGTCGCCGAGCTTAGCCACACCACCGGCACTTTAGTGGGCGAAATGGTGGCCGTGGCGATCTTGAAAGCGGAAATGAACCTCGTGACTCTCACCAAAGCTTACACATGGCCGATCGTCGATCCAGACCGAGTGAACGCCTTTCAACGTGTCAGTTGGACCTGGGCTGGCTATTTGAAAAGCACTTGGCTCACCGGCTTTCCCAGCGAGCTTGAACCGTTCCTTAAACCGCAAACCGGGCTATGCGGTGGTGCGGGCGAGGGCACAGCCAGCGTTCATGGCCTAAGCGATTTTCTCGAGCCACAATTTCCGTTTGAATTGGATTTCAGTGATGTTCTGGCAGCATCCAGAAAACTGAGTGCAAAAACACAAGAGATCTGTGGACTGCAAGAATTTGCTCCTCTTATGGATCGCTCCCCAGCGTCGGCCAATCCACTGTTGAACCAGGATTTGGGGCTGACCACGGTCTCGGGCGAAAAGCCGCCCGGCTTATTTTTGAACCCCGCGCGCATCCCTTACGCCCGCCGGACCGTAGCGGTCATGCTGATGACGATCGGCAGCCCAAGTTTTATGAAGTTTTATAACCAAGAACAGCGTTAAGCAGCGCGGAATCCCGGGTCTTTGCTTTGCCTGGAGCCCCTCTTATGCCACTATATCGCGTATTCCACACACATAGGAATATCAGGAGCTTCAATATGCCAGGCATCATTGTCGTCGGATCCCAATGGGGTGACGAAGGAAAAGGTAAAGTCGTCGACGTGTTTTCGCAGAAAGCGGATTTCGTCGTGCGCTATCAAGGTGGCGCCAACGCGGGTCACACACTTGTCGTCGATGGTAAGAAAACTGTTTTGCATTTGATTCCGTCGGGCGTTCTTCATCCGCACACCACCTGCATCATTGCTGCGGGCTGCGTTTTGGATATCGAAAAGCTGTCTGACGAAATTCGTGCATTGAAAGAAAATGGACTGCTGAAAGACGACGCGCAACTTCAGATCAGCGATTCAGCCACCGTGATCCTGCCCTACCATAAAGTTTTGGACCAAGCGCGCGAGAAAGCCGCAGGCTTAGAGAAAATCGGCACCACCGGCCGCGGCATCGGCCCCGCCTACGAAGAGCGCGCTTCACGCAAAGCTCTGCTCTTCGGGGACCTGTTTCAAAAAGAATCTCTCAGGTCGAAACTCGAAGTCGCACTGAAAGAGAAAAACTTTCTCCTCGAGAAATTCTACAACGAACCGCCCGTCAAAGTGGACGAGATGATCACGCTGATCGACAAGGTGGCGAAGTATCTCGAACCTTACCGCTCCAAAGACACTTCGCTGCAAATTCATAAAGCTCTTAAAGGTTCGAAAAAAGTTCTATTCGAAGGCGCGCAAGGCTCGCTGCTGGATTTGCTCCACGGCACTTATCCGTTTGTGACTTCAAGCTCCACCCTTTCGGGAAGTGCGATGATCGGGGCTGGGATCGGCCCTGGCTTGATCAATCAGGTTATGGGGATCACCAAGGCCTACACCACCCGCGTGGGTTCTGGTCCGTTCCCTACCGAATGCGACAACGAGATCGGCGAGCGCTTGCGCCAGATCGGCGCTGAGTTCGGATCCACCACCGGCCGCTCCAGACGCTGCGGCTGGCTGGATTTGGTGGCGTTGAAATATGCCATTAGATTAAGCGGAATCACCTCTTTGGCTCTGATGAAGTTGGATGTGTTGAGCGGGCTCGACAAAATCGACGTCTGCAATGCTTATGAATTGGACGGCCAAAGGATCACGGAATACCCGGTCTCGCCCGGCGATTTGGCGCGCTGTAAGCCCCTGTACGAATCGCTAAACGGCTGGAAAGAGGACTTAACTCAGGCTAAGAGCCTGAAGGACCTTCCCCGCTATGCCCAGGAATACATCCAATTTATCGGAGCCTCGGTCGCCGTGCCCATCGACGTGGTGAGTGTCGGCCCAGGCCGCGATCAGACACTGTGGATCAAACCCCTTTTTAGTTAGTGCTTTCTTAAACTTAGGGTTGACCGTAACCGCCATATTCGGCAAAACGGTTACTCTTTTGCAATGTGACCCGTTAGCTCAGTTGGTAGAGCACTTCACTTTTAATGAAGGGGTCGATGGTTCAAGTCCATCACGGGTCACCAGTTTTGCAGAAGAAATCACCGCTTCAGTCCCCTTCGTCTAGAGGCCTAGGACAACTCCCTTTCACGGAGTAGACACGAGTTCGAATCTCGTAGGGGACGCCATTTAGACATACCGGGATCCCGGTATACCAGTTAACCGGAATACCCGGATCCCAGATCTAAATTCCAGAATCCAAGTATACAAGTTAACCGGTATTCAAGAATCCCGGAATTTTAAGACGGGAATTTCAGATTTCAACAAGTTGAAAATCCATGCACCAAGTTTGTCAGCAGTATCAAGAATCTGGTCATCCTTCACTTTTGCAAGCTTCAGGATCGTTTTGCATTCCTGTTGGGATGAGTAAGCCATCTGATAAAATCGCTTTTTCTCTTTTGTCGTCCGCTTCGCATTCCCCTCACTTAGATTAAGTGAAATCGACGAAGCCGCTCTCAAAAGTTGATCCCGCAAATTTCCCTTGATGTCCGACTGTTCGGACATCTCATAGAATTCCACGGACAGGTCGAGCGTTCTAAATGTCTTCATTTCTTTCTCCTTTGTTTGGCGAAGGCGTTTGCAAAGCATGCGCCTGAGCCAAATCAAAGGAGGAAAAATAATCTCTGCGCTGAATTCAACGAAGTAAAGCAAACAGCTCAACTAAATTTTGAAGCGCATTGGGCACTAGCGGACCGATCTCACCATCGTTTGGCTTTTCCGATTTTGAACTCAGATTCGCACCAAACTTTTGCGACGATAAACACTAAGAAGAACACCGATGAGAGCAAAGAATCCTACGGTCATTGATCCGCCTGAACCTACCCCGATTCAGTGGACACAGAAAATATGATATAAACACTGTGTCAATGGACGGGAGGAACAATGGAAAAGAGATCGAGACGTAAGTACACGCCAGAGTTTAGAAAGCAGGCGGTGGAATTGGCAGAAGAACTAAAATCCATCACCAAGGCCGAAGCCCAGTTGGGCATCACCCACGGCTTGATTACGCAATGGAAGAGAAAGATCGACGGTGCTCCCGCTCCAAGCGGAAGAACTGAATCGTTGGACGAAGAGAATCGTCGTCTGCGCCAAGAAAACGAGAAGCTTAAAAAGGTAAATCATATTTTAAAATAAGCAGCCGCTTTTTTCTCGCAGGACCATCTCAAGTGAGGTTTGAAATGGTCGAGAAAATGGCTTCGGAGAACATCGAAGTGATCCTCAGCTGTGAAGTTTTACGTCTGAGCCGTAGCGGCTTTTACGCCTGGAAAAAGCGCCCGATGAGCGAGCGAAGAAAAGAGAATGATCAGCTCGCGAAGCAGATCAGAAATATCTTTGAGCAAAGTCGAGGGACTTACGGCGTTCCACGCGTGAAGGCAAAACTCATGGCGGGCGGCAAACGGCACGGAAAAGCGCGCGTTGCCAGGGTCATGAAGCAAGAGGGCCTCAAAGCCGCGGCAGCACGAAAGTACCGGGTGTCGACCACAGACTCCAATCACGACCTACCCATAGCTGAAAGAATTTTTAAAACTGAGACCGCATCTGTTCAAGTAACAAAACCGAATCAGTTTTGGGCAAGTGACATCACGTACGTGCCGACTGACGAAGGCTGGCTTTACTTGGCCACGTTCTTAGATCTCTACACCCGCAAGGTGGTTGGGTTCTCGATGGCGGATCACTTACGCACCGAGCTCGTTTTAAACGCCCTCGATATGGCTCTGGGACGTCAGCAGCTGAATGCAGACGGATTGGTCAGTCATTCGGATCGCGGCTGTCAATACGCAGCTGAGACCTACCGCGCTCGACTTGATGACTTGGGAATGACAATCAGCCACTCACGTCGCGCCAACTGCTACGACAATGCGTTTGCGGAAAGCTTCTTCCACACGCTGAAGGTTGAGCTTGTGCACCGAAACAAATTTAAAACTCGGAAGGAGGCAATGAACGCGATTTTTGAATACATCGAAGTTTGGTACAACAGGCAACGCCTTCACTCTTCGCTTGGCTATCAAACGCCAATCGAGTACGAACGACTAGCCCAGGCCGCTTAAGCAATGTGTCCACTTTTTCGGGGTAAGATCATCTACCCACCTATTGATCAACCTCAGGTAATTTTGCAATTTTCTTTGGCGGCTGCTTTTTCTTCGCGCGCTCATGCGCCTCATCGAGGTCAAAAATCTTATTTAGTTTTTCGATACCCTCTTTTGATATAGGCCGACGGCGAATGGCTTTTAGATTTTCAAACAATTCATCTACAGATATTTTTTTACTCTTCATATGCACCTCTTGATAGCACTATACCATGCAAATTATCAATCTAACATTACGGAATTACTCACTTTTTCGTGCGGCCCATGTCCGGATAAAGTTCGAATTCCGGACGGGTTATGGTGTCATAAATTCTACCGATATGTTTGTATGACGACGAAGTTTTTCAAACTTCACTGGGAACGCCTTCATTGAGTAGCTTTGATCTGACAGCAAAAAGTTGCGAAGATCGTCTCGCAGCCCACGCCAATCTTGACAAATATGTCAACTCCAGTTAAGGTACCTTTATGTCTGACCGTAAAGAGTATTCGCTTCTACTTACGATAAACCATCATCAGATCAGTCGAGTCATCATCGATCAGCATTACAAAATAAAGCACCCCGACGTAACGGATGAAATCATCTTGGATTTGATTCGGACTATCGACGGCGAAGACTATCCGATCGAAGATGAACGCGGCGACTTTCAGTACTTTACAGCAGAGCCTGTTTTTAAAGATGAACGTCCTTACAGACTCGTTATGGTGCTTTGTATTTTTGAAGATTATCTCGGAGTTATTAACGCTTTTCGAGTCGACAGGAGTAAATATGAGTAAAACAAAATTTCCATCAGATGCAGAACTAAATGAAGTGCGAGAGAAACTTTCGAAGGGACCCGCATCAAAGCCCCTGCCAAAAGATGCAACGCCCGTCGATAAAATGAAATATCAAATCTGCAAAGAATTTGTTGTGTACAAAAATGCGCACAAGATCACACAAAAAGCCCTTGCAGAAAAAATTGGCACGGATGAAGCCTTAATGAGCAAGATCCTTCACTACAACATTGAAGAATTCACCATCGATAGGCTGGTGAAGTTTTTGTCGGCACTTTATCCTGGTGCTAAAGTCAAAATTGAGGTGGCATAAATATGAGCAGAATAAGAAAAACAGAACACGCAGGCGCAAAAAATGGCGGTGGCCATTGGGGAACTCGTGAAGAGGCCAAAACACTTTCGAAAAAGCTCCGTCGGTCTATAGGAAAGAATACCATTCAAAAAGAACTCAAAGTTACGACTTTAAAAACTCGAAGGTCTTCCAAGCAAGCCTTTGCACTCCCGCAGCTTGAAACCGAGAGACTGATCCTCCGCTCGCTGCTCGGCCGCATGAAGTGGATCCACCCAATCGCATCGTCCGGCGCCACCGGAGCGTCAGCGACGTGCTTCTTAACTGGGCAACTTAGCTCCTTCAAGTGTTTTTCCGGGCGGCAGCAAAGTTTGCAGCCTGTCTCGGTAACTTCCGCCGCTTAAACTGATCTTCTGACCCGGCTTTTCGAGGCGGTTGACGATGGCCTCGGCGATCACCGGATCTTCGAACAGTTTTTTCCAGCCTTTAGGGTCCACCTGCGAAGTTACGATCACCGATCCCTTGCGATGTCTGTCCTCGAGCAGATCGACCAGCACATTGGCCTCCTCGTGCGTGTAATTGCGAAGGCCGAAGTCATCTAAGATGATCGTCTTCGTTTGCGTGAGCCGCTTGATGTAACCAAGATATTTCCCGGCCGCGCGGGCCGCCAAAACTTCTTCGAACATAAAGTTCACCGGCAAAAATAAAACCGAGATGTTTTCTGCGCACATGCGCCGTCCTAGAGAGATCGCGAGCTGCGTTTTGCCCTCGCCAGTTTTGCCAAGGATAATCAGGTTTTCAGATGATTGATAAAAGGCAAGACTCCCCAGTTCGCGAAGTTTCGCTTTTGTGAGACCGCGATCGAACGTCTGATCCCAGTCTTCGAGCGACGCCTGCGTTCTGAACTTCGCGCGTGTTGCAAAACCTTTCGCCGCGCGCTCTTTGCGGTGAAGTATTTCGTCCTCCAAGATCAGCCGCAAACATTCGAAGTGATTGAGCTGCTGACCAGACGCCTGAGCGCATCTCGCCTCGAAGCCGGCGTGGATGCCAAATAGTCTAAGCTGGTGCGATAAGCTTCGCACCTGATCGTTAATCATGTTTCCTCCTCGTAATTGTGTAAGTAAACAGAACTCATCTCCCTGACCGGAGCCGATCTCACGACGGAAGGCTTGAGTCCGTTTTTTTCAAAATATTGCGCGGTCGATTGGATGTAACCGAACTGTGTCTTCTGGTAAGTCACTCCCATTTTGCACGCATATTCCAAAGCCTCTCGGCTGACGCGCTTCGACTGGTAAAGCCGCAAGATCCCTTGCACGCGGCGCAAGTATTTGAGGGGATAAGCACCGCTAAGAAGGCTATCCACTAGGCACGATGTCTCTGGACCAATTTTTTCTGACTCGCGGATCGCATGCTGAACCGAGAACTGCACAAGCGCCACTTTTTCTTCAGGGTAATGGCGCGAGTCCGTCGAGTGAGTTTGGCGACCGATCAGTTTCGCGTGCGCCGCCAATGGATTTAAATCGTGATCAAAAACCTCGATGAGCTTGACCGTCACGCGCACCCGAACCTCGCGGCCGATGTACTTGTAGGGAACTGAGTAAAATTTCTTTTGAACTTGTATGTGGCAATCGGCGTGAACTTTCGATGCACGCCACTCGGCCAACTCCCAGTTCTCACGCACGCACGGCTTTAGTAAATGCTTTTCTCCCTGGAAGCGTTCGTTTCTTGAGACACCCCAGTCTTTCATTTCGGCTGCGTTCAACCTCTTTAAATAAATCCAAAACGATCGATTGAGTTCTTCGAGCGAGTAAAACGTTTGGTTTCTGACTTCTTGGAAAAACTGCCGCTGCACAACGCCGATCCCGGCCTCGTTTCCAGCTTTGTCCCGTGGTCTTTCCGGCCTTGCCGGTATCACCGCAAAACCCCAGTGATTCGCAAAATCCACGAACGCCGGATTCACCTCCGGATCGTACCAGTGCGCCCTTTTAACTGCTGCCTTCTGGTTATCCACCGTAACGTAAGGGGTGACGCCGCCAAAATACTTAAAAGCGTTTTCCATGGCGCGGATCAAGTCATCGCGCTTTTGTGTCAGCGTGAACTCACCGTAAGTAAACGAACTCATCGCCATCACGCCACATAAAAATGAAGTCGAAGTTTTTTCGCCAGTCGTTGGATCAGTGATGTCGATGCCGTCGCCGTAGTCAAAAAAACATTTCTCACCAGGGTTATGTTCAAGCCGCATCGTCGCAACAGGAAGATCTGGAAAAACTTTTCTGAACTGGCGGCAGAACTGCGAGTCGCTGATTCTGTCTTCCGCATGTTCGCGCGCTAAAATGTTCAGCTGAACGCCGCGGCTCGCTTCACTGCGAACTTTTTGCCAGTCGATAGATTTCGCCCAGTCGGGCAATTCCTCCGGCGTCACGACCTCGGCGCGATCCAAAATCGCTCGAACCGTGTTGCGGCTTTTCTTTAAAATCTTTGCGATCTTGCGCGCAGAAAAGCCCTTCGCGCGAAGTTATAAAACTTGTTTCTGCATCGGTATCGACACCCTCACTCCCGCCATTTCCACCTCCGGAAATGACGGCAACAAAACCGTTGTTAGTTGTCGCTGATGCTTTGAATCAAATCTTCCAGATCAAATTAAAGTGGATCCGTTGGATGCGATTAGGTGGCTCCATTCGATGCGATTGGGTGGATCCGCTTCATGCGAATGCCTGGCTCCGTTCGATGCGCGCGGGCACGCTCGCTTCAAATCAGCTTTAAAGACTCCGTCAAATACCACTCGAACTTGGCGTGACTAGCCAATCGGCTCTCCTCCAGTTTAAACCCTCGCGGATTTCAATTTTCATACGACCTGTACACATTCCTTTGATTTAACAAATGGTTCCAGAACCGCAATATAGCGGCTCTTCTGTATTTGGTGGTTTGTCGGAAAGGCGCAGTAATTCGGATGTGGAAGAACAATCTTGGTATTTACGTTATCTCCAAATAACTCATTCAAAGTCGTGTGTACTTCTCTGCTTAGGGCAATTATTGTAGTCGGCTTAACAAAAGACATTTCGCGAACAAACATATCGTAAATATATTTTTTAGCTTCATCTGGCAGGGAGAAATAGTTGAGATTGTTATCATCTTTGGTGAAACCTACCCATGAAATGTTAGTAACGTAAAAGGATTGGTAAAATTCCTTTACTCCAAAATGCTTAACAATATCAAAAAAGAACTGAGCTGATCTTTCTGAGTCTTGCTTTGCTACATTTGGCAACAGCTCTGCTAAGGACTTAAAATCCAAAAATGGGATACCAGTTTTGCCAGCACAATTGCGG
>JBEIHA010000047.1:0-14196 GCA_040381635.1 Pseudobdellovibrionaceae bacterium | reverse complement strand
CGATGTCCCAGGCCGAATTGTTCCAATAGGGGTTTAGGACCGTCATGGTGACGTTGGACGTGCCATTGTACTTAGGGAAGACGTTGACCTGAATGCGTTTGCCGTCGAGCCAACGGGTGCTGAACACGCAAGAGTTGTTGCTGGGGTTGGCGTAATCTACGTAACCGTTGAGGTGCCAAGCGCCGGCGCTTTCAGAATAGACTTTTTCAGCGTAGCTGGGGGTAGAGGTGAAGAGCACCAGGGTGCTGGTGGCTAAAAGGGCGAGGGATTTGAACATTTGATTTCTCCTGTGTAAATGAAAAGCGTTAGAGTTGTAGATTGGGGCCCAATGACGAGTCAAATATTGGTTCAAAAGCATGAATTTAGTACTCGTCGAATTCGAGCACCAGCGACGATCTTCAAAAGTGTCTCTGTGGCGGCGGTTTTTTAGGGAACTTTGGGGTTCGTGCCTTGGGCTTGCCGTGCGGTCCTCGGGCCGTAAAGCCATAGGCCCGTTTTCCCGTGCTCGCCGATAACCTGCGGATTTGGAAAGCCAAATACCCTCGGCACCGCTCGTATAGTCAGACGTTCCTCTCGGGCCCTCATTCCCTCAACTTAAGTCTCCTGAGCATACAAGTCTCGCCGCCGCGATCCGCGGATTTTGTCCGAAGCCGACCCCGGCAATCACATTCATTTGCATATTCGGCTCACGAATAGGCACACCTACAGGGCGTTTATTCGCGCCGTGACTGCAGCCATTGCCATGGCGATCACAGGGGTTAGCCGCTGGAAGAAAATTGACTTTAAATTCTGGGACCGAAGACCTTTTACCCGCGTCGTGATGGGGTGAGGAATTATCGGGCCAGTGTAGGGAATACGGCCTAGCTCTCGAACAGGGCTGGTCCTAACCATCGGCCATGGTTGTCCAGCCCGCAGATCTAAAAACAATTCTTCGCGGCGTACGCTTTGCGACCATCTTCCAGTTTAAAGGCGATCCAGGTTTTGCCTTCGTCAGATTTTGAAACCTGCGCGCCTGATTTTTGAACCATCAGAACGTTAGCGCCCTTCGCGGGCTGCTCGAAGACTTTGCAGTCGCGTTTGAAAACATAAGACGCAGCCCCCTTAGCCTTGTCCGAAGCTTTTCCCGACGAGGCTAAACCCCTCGATTCACCGGCCACGGCGCCAGAATCCGGCCCGGCACTCGGACCACGGACCAATTGGCCTTCAGCCGCGATGACTTCCTTTTCGGCGACCTTCGCGGTGGCTTCCAGTTTTTGGCCTGTCACGCGCGCGATGTTGGCCTCGCCCTCCATCGCGGCCATGCGTTCCTGTGCTTGGTGAAAGCGGTCGCGTAAGCCCGCGATATAGGCTTCGAGCTTCACTTTTTTCGCGGCTTCTTCGGCTTTCACTTTAAGCAACTTGTCGTTGGCCGTTTTTTCTTGTTCTTTGGATTTGGCCAAGTCGATTTCGAGTTGAGATTTCTCGAGCTCCATTTTCTTCATCTCTTCGATCACTTTGTCAGTTTGAGTGGTGAGATTAATGAAGTTCTTCGCTTTTTCACCACGCAGGTTTTTTAGAGTTTCGATTTCGGCTTTGAGCTTTTCGATTTGCGTGCGCGTGTCGAGCGCGACTTTTTCGGAAGTCGTGGTTTCGCGCGACAAACGCTCCACTTCGGCTTTCATACGTGCTTGCTCTGCGGTTAGTGCTGCGACTTCTTCATCCGATTGTTTGAGCTGATCGGCTGAGGCTTGGCGCTTGGCTGCGGCGGCCTGATTTTTCTGATGAGCTGCGCGCAAGGCTTTTTCGGCGCGGGCTTTTTCTTTGGCCATACGGGCTTTGACTTCGGCGTTGTCGGCGGCAGCGGCGTCGGAATCGGCGTTAAGCTCATCGACTTCCGCGTTCATGTCATCGGCGTCTGCGGCGAAAGCAAAGCTTTGCACATTCAGCGCCAAAAGAATCATCAAAAAAAAGCGGAATGCCATAAAATCCCCCACTAAATACCCATGTTCGTTATCGGAACGAAGCCCCCTCAACCCAAGACTCGACAAGGCTACACGAGCGGGAACTGGACTCTCATCGTCTCAATTAAAGACATTTCTCCAGAGCGGGCAGCGCGCCGGATTTTTTCACGGGACCTCCGGAATGAGGATAAAGTTTAGCATATGGGACTTGTCATCTTCGGTATCAGATTGGTAATCGTTCTGGAATGATACAGTGGAATCCCGATCCCGATATTTTGTCCGTGGGGCCGTTGCACGTGCGCTGGTACGGTTTGATGTTCTTGCTCGGTTTTTCGATAGGCTACGCCATCATCCGCTGGATGTGTCATATTGAGAAAAAGAAATTCGAAGAGCTTGAAGGACTTCTTGTTTACGTCATGGCCGGCACCATGATCGGTGCACGTTTAGGGCACGTGTTGTTCTATGCCCCGGGTTATTATCTTAGCCATCCGCTGGAAATTTTAAAAATTTGGGAGGGCGGGCTGGCCAGTCACGGCGGAACGCTGGGCGTGATCCTTGGTGTTTGGCTGTACAGTCGCCGCTATCCGCAATTCACATTTATGTGGATGCTTGACCGCTTAAGTATTCCGACGGCCATGGTGGCCTCGTTTATCCGGATCGGCAATCTGATGAATTCCGAAATCATCGGTCGACCCAGCGATGTACCTTGGTCGTTTGTCTTTTTGCGCATCGACAATATCCCACGGCACCCGGGGCAGCTTTATGAAAGCATCGCTTACTTCACGCTATTTATTTTTACGATGACTCTTTATCGCCTTAAACCCATCCGGCCGCCCGGATTTTTCATCGGAATCATGCTGATTTGGATTTTTCTCTCGCGCATTTTCCTTGAGCATTTCAAAGAGAACCAGGAAGCATTCGAAAAAGGAATGTTCTGGAACATGGGTCAACTGTTAAGCGTTCCTTTCGTACTCGCCGGAATTTTCTTGCTGGTTCAAGCGCTTCGCGTCGAAAAACATAGGGTGAAAAAGTAATTGCCGTGCAGGAATTCCGTGTGAAAAGAGTTCTTCCTTCAAGTTCAGATACATTTGGAGTGTAAGGCAGCCATTAAATTCTTAAACGTCCCGATATACATCCTGGGAGGGATCAAGATGAAAAAACTCGTTCTGATTTTGTCATTGGTATTTTGTGGCGCAGCGCAAGCGGACCAAGTTCCTGACTGGAAGCAAAAGCTCGAGACCTATAAGGCAGGATTGTCGACGGCATCTGGCGGTGGACTTCAGTTGCGTTATGGTTTCTATGCGGGGGCGGCGGTAACGACTTGTGCACTGAGCACGGTGGTGACAGCGGCAACTTTTGTTGCAGATACCGTTCCGGTGACCAACATAGCCAGCGAAACTTTGGCTAATATTTCGAATCCGGACTACAAGACCTATCAAAACATTTTGGAGTGGGAAAACCTCGGCAATATCGGCCGTGGCGCCTTGGGCGGTGGACCGGTCGCTGTGATTGAATCGTTAGAATTTGTTTTTCTATGGCTGGGTGGAAACGAGGCGCAGTCTTTTCAAGCCTTGAAGAAAACCTACGCGTCGACTTTCGCGACGGCAAATGCCCTTTTTGCCGAGCAAGGTCAGTGCCTTATGAATATCGCGAAGGTGGCCATCACCCGTGCCGAGATTCAGCGCCGCAGCCAAGATTTACCCAGCCCGATGCGCGTGCCGGCGGAAATCCATCGTCCGTAGTATTACTTCTTCAGAAAAGTGAAATCTCGATCCATCACGGTCTTGCGTCCATCGGCACGTGCGTTGTCGATGGCGCGGTCGCAGATGATGCGCACGTGATCGCTTAACACCTCGACGACTCCGCCCGAGGTGTTCATGTCCGCGCGTGCGGTGATGTACTCTTTCAAACGTGAGGCGATAATTAAAACCTCGCGGCTGATCGACGTGTTGAGGGTGGAAGATGCCGATGGGCTTCCACTGCTTGACGAAACAATCTTACGGGTGGGATCGCGCTGGGCGCCCGAGTCACCGGAAGCCTCGGCCTTCAGCGGGGCCTTCATTTCGATAGCCGCAGCATCTTTATGTCGGGCGGCGGGCAAATGCACTTCGAAGCAGCCGACGCTGTCGAAGACATAACCCGTGCGTTGGCCATTGCAGGTCGAAACACTGCAAACGTAATACTTCGCGCCTAGGGCGATGGGCTTTTTACAGGAACTGCACTTTTTCCAGAAATTGTTCGGCGTCGATTCCATTTGATCTCCCTAATCCACGATTATGGACCAAGATCGAGTGACTTGGAAAGATTTTGTCGTAGGGGGTTTAACCGGGGGATACTAAAGCTAGCTTTGGGGGCCCTATGACTGTGATCACTTTGTTCATGACACTGACCGGTTTTGCTTTTGCTGGCGCAATGGATAAGGAGTTTGCCTGTTACACACAGATGAATATTTCGACCCGCGCCGAAAATGTGGTCATGGACAACAAAGTCGCCGTCCACCCGATTGACGATTTTTCTTTCTACAAGGTCACGTCAAAGTCAGTGGAGAAATGCACCGTGCCTTCTAAGGCGTCGTTGTTAGATCCGGGCGATGCGGCCGGCCCGAAGTTGATCAAAATCTTTCACGATAAAGTGCCTTACCATATTCAATACCCCCAAGTGGAAGAACACACGGCCCTTGAAGGTTCACCCGCTTGGCTAAAAGCGGAATGCAGATCGTCCTCGGATAAGAAAACCATCGCTAAGATTTTAGAAAACCGAATTTCAGATTCGCGCCAAGCTTGCAAAGAAGGTCCAAAGATGGCGGATTGCCTAGCCGATTTCGTTGACCGACTGAAGAGCTGCGAAGGCCTCGCGGCGGTTCGTGATTATGTGATGGAGATCGGTCGATCGGCGAAAATCCACGCACGTCCCCCAGGCTCGGGGAGCGGCGGCGGTGTTCCCGCGGTCGGGCGCTAAGCGCCAGGGCCTGAGGGATCTAACCACAGAATCAGCGCCCTCAAAACAAAGATCGAAAGCGCGATGGTGGCCACCACCATCGTCATAATAAAGGCGACTGTAAACGCCAACACAAACTTGGAATTGCGGCGAACGCGGGTAGGATTGGCGTGATAGTTTTCCACCAAGATCATATTCTTGGAGTTCGCCTTCCAAATAAAGTCGAAGAGATTACCGAAAAACGGAATGATATCGACCAAGTTTTCGATCAAAATATTCAAGCGTGTTGATTGATTATTTTGCACGCAAGTGAATGGACCATTCGGGACCAGAGCCGATGCGATGTTTTTTCGCAAAACTTCCCTGATTGAGGGCGATAGCCACATTGAGCAGGCTATTGAAGTAGAGCAGGGGTTGTCCCTTCGGCACCGCCGCGAAGGTGTCTACTAAGGGCAGCTCGCCTTCAAAGGCGATGCGCGTGCCGTTCAAAATTTTCACGTGAAACTTCTTGTTCAATGCAAAGCTCTGCTTGGTCATTTCTTTCGGAATGTTTGTCCAGACATTGCCGTAGTTGGGATCCAGCACCGGAATTTGGCCGATCAATTCCGAATGAGTGACGGTCGGCCTTTTGTAAGGCAGCAAGACGATCGGCTGTGTAGATAGGGGGCCGACATTTTCGAACTTCAAACTTCCCTCGGCCATTTTTGCACCCACCAGCACAAAGAGATCGCGCCCGTGAAAGGTGTACGATTGCTCAGATCCCTGACGTCTTTGCGTACTTTCATCAATGAAGCGAACGGCTTCGATGTCGTCGCTCAATAAAGTCAGATGTCCATTGTCGGGACCGACAAAATAAAAACCCGATTTGGTTTTGGCGACGATCGGTTTTCTATCGGATCCCACGCCGGGGTCGACGACTGTGACAAAGACGGTGCCGCCGGGCCAATAGGCGTAGCTTTGTTGCAAACGATAAGCGGCCTCCCAAATATTGTAGGGAGGAATTTCGTGCGTTAGATCCGAGATCAAAATATTTGGCGCGGCCGTAAACGCCACACCCTTCATGGCACTGACGGCGCCGTCTTTCACGCCAAAGTCAGTCAATAAGACCAAATGCCTGGGCGCCATGGATTGGGGAGCCAAAGTGGTGCAACCGGTGACAAATAAAAAAACAAGGACGACGCATTTTAAAGATTTCAACTTTGAAGCCTCTTTAGCACTTTGAAGTAGGCCCAAGTCAGCAACAAGCCTGAGTACACGATCAGAATAGGCCCGTGGATCAGCCAGGTCTCAAGGATCTTTTCGTTCCAGAATAGGGATTGGCACAATACCACCCCATGATAAAGCGGAAGGGATTTAGCAATCCATTGCAGCCACTCGGGCATCTGCGCGATCGGAAAAAATATTCCTGAGAAAAAATAAAGCGGCGAAATAACAAACGAGTATACCGTTTGAAACTGATTGATGTTGCTGACGTAGCAAGTGGCGATCAGTCCGATGGCCCCGATAGGCACGCCCACCAAAATGCCTACCAGCGGGGTAAAGATGAGATTTTGCGGTGAGTGGAATTGGCCGAACAAAAGCAGAACTAGGCTTACGCCGAAAACCATCAGCGCGGATTTCAAAGCCACCCAAATAAATTCACCCAAAATAATTTCGCTGACGCCGATCGGGGTGGCCAACATGGCTTTGAAGACGCTTTCAAAAGTCATGCGGATATAAAATCCGTAGGAAGTTTCAAAAAAAGCGGTGAACATGGCCGTGCCGACCGCTAAGCCTGGAGCCAGAAACTGCAGATAGGTGCGGCCATCGACGTTCGAAACAAAGGCGCCCAGGCCCAAGCCCAGCGAGAAAATCATAAAGGCCGGGTCGGTCACGGTCGGTGAAATGTTCGCTAAGAAATCCTTGCGGTAAACCCACCAGTTGCGGCGCACGATATGCCAGCTCAGCTTCCAGGCTCCTTGTCCTTGTGGTGAATGTTCAAGCATCGACGTTCAGCTCCGGTCCGGTGAGTTTCAAAAAGACGTCTTCAAGATGGCTGGGGCGTAACTGTAGGGCAGGTTGCGCTACACTTGTTTGTAAATCCAAAAGGTTTTCTAATTGCGGAGCGCGAACGTAAAGACCCGACGAATCTTCGATCACTTGAAAAGATCTTTCGAGCGCCGCTTTATGGACCGACACTAAGTCCGAAGCTTTGTCCCACACGCCGACGTAGCCCGGCGCATGTTCCGTGCGCAAATCCTTCGGCGATCCGGCGGCAATGACCTGGCCTTTGTTCATGATAACTAGGCGGTCACAAAGGACTTCGGCCTCGTGCATGTAGTGGGTTGTCAGCACGACGGTCTTGCCCTCCGACTTCAACTGATTCACTTTACCCCATAACAAATGGCGAACGGCGGGATCCAGTCCCGTGGTGGGTTCGTCCAATATAACCAGTTCAGGTTTGCCAAGTAAGGCACGCACGAAAACCAAACGGCGCTTCATTCCGCCCGATAGAAAACGGATGGGGTCGTTTTCTTTGTGCGCCAAATTCATAAACTGCAAAAGTTCGCGCACACGTTTTTTGCGCTGGTCTTTTGGAACATTCACGAAGGCTGCGTAAAGCTCCATGTTCTCGCGTACCGAAAGACCTTCATCCAGGGCGTTTTCCTGCGTCACGACACCTAGGCGAGCTTTGATCGCGCGGGCATGGGTGTTGGGGTCTAGGCCGAAGACTTCGAGTTGACCCGAACTGCGGCGGCTCGAACCGTAGATCATGTTGATCAAAGTGGATTTGCCGGCACCGTTTGGGCCCAGTAGTCCGAAGCATTCGCCGCGCCGGATTTCGCACGTGACACCGCGAACGGCCTCGAAATTACCAAAGGATTTAACCACCTGATCTACGCGAACGACCGCCTGCATGGCGCCATTAAAGCCAAAGGGGCTTGGGCTGTCTAGTTAGTAAATGACCTGAGCTAGGGCCGATGTCGAAAAATAAACGACCGATTCCAATGAGTCGGGGTTTGAAAAACACAGACTTTCGGTGGGTTAGGCAGTGGCGAAGGTGAAGGACGCCTGTTTAACTTGTCGCCACCGAGAGCAAATTAGGACCATTTTAGGTGGCGTGGACCCTGCAAATCATGACGTTGGTCGAATGGTCGGGAGGCACCTAACTCTCGTACACTAAGAAGACAAAGGCTCTTTGCGGAGGTATTCATGCGGTTTCTGATCACCTTAGTAATATTGGCGTTGTTGGGTTCCCCCGCCTTCGCAAAATCGAAGTCTGCGGTCCAGGCTCCCTCGGTGTTCACCGGGAAGTTACTGACCTACGAACAGCTGATCGCGCTGCCAAAAGAAAAGCGGATGAAGTACTTGAAGAACATGGTCGACTTATTGGCGACGATGGAATCCTTCAACAATCGTTACACGGTCGCCGAAAACAGCGCCCTTCGGGATTTTCGCGATCAAGTGGCGCAGCTGATGCAGATGATGAGCGTTTTGCCCGAAGCACGGGCCGATGAATTCACCGATACGGCGCCTCCGGTGGATGTCAGCAAAATCATTCCCGCTTGGAATGGTGCCGAGTGGACTTGTGGCCGCGGTGCGGTTTTTGATTATGTGATGCGTGCTTGTATGGTGACTAATGCGGCGGGATACACGAATTATACGGCCCGTTCAGAAGCAGACGATGGTGACAAAGGCGAGCCTTGTCCTCCTAACACCAAAGAAGTCCCCCATTACCGCGCGGGTAGCGTGGCGTGTATACCGAACGCCAATTGGGACCTGATTTCAACCGAGCGTCGATCTGGAATCGAAAAGCGCGGATTTCTTTCGCCGGGCTATTTACGTTCGAAGCCTTTAGATGAGCAACGCGCCGAAGTCTTGGGCGGAGTTCCTTCCGAGGACCCAGCGTCGCGCGCGCCCAAAGCTCCCGGCGCGGTGGCCGGTGATGAAACACCGCCACCTGCGGTGGCCGTGGGTGCCTCGAATCCACCCCCCGCGGCTACGGATATGCCCGCGAGCGTAAAATGCGCGCCGTTAAATGCGGCTGATCGCCAGACCGCAATTGATCGTTACGGCGCTACGGCTCCGTTTCAAGGGGTAGATGCGAACGTTTGCATAGCCGGTGGATTTGCCTCGAAGTATGCGTCCGCAAAAAAATCCCCTGGGACCTGTGAAATCAAACGAGCGCTGGATTTAGGTGGCGGCCGCAAGACGGCTGCGTGTAAAAGCGATGAGGCTCTATGCAATCCCGTTTTATTTTGCGTGGGCGGGAAAAATGCCAAAAATGAGTTTGAACCCGTCACTTTCTGCGTGAAAAAAGTGGGAGACCGTTTCAATCGCGCGATCACGGATAGCTGCGCGACTAAATATGCTAGAAAGATTGCCAACCAGGAGCCCCTTCTCGAATGCCAGCCCATCGATAGAAAATGGTCGGCCGCGAAGAAGCGTGCAGCAAGAGCGGCTTGCGATGTGGCTAAAAAGGTGAAGGGCGAAGCCTGCGATCCTAAGTACTTGCCTGCGGACGTGGAGTTTAAAAAAATCTGGGAAGATCTCGTTACCAAAACTCAAAAATTGCGCGACGTTTGGTGTGGTAATCAAGATTTCGCGAAACTTTTCTGCCGCGAGTGTGAAGTCGTGAGCGACAAGATCTACGCGATGAACAAAGAAGCCACCGGTTCGGGTGCGCCCGAGGTTCGTGTTCCGGCGCAAGGCGCACCGGCTGCCCCCGTCCCTGACCCGCATCCCGCCAGCATTGAACGATAAGCAACAAACCACCAGATCCGAATGGATCTGGCTTTTTAGTTCTTAAGCGAATCGGCGAATTCCTTGATCAAATTTTCGTCTTGGCGTGAGTAGCCCGGTGGTTCATAGATGTCGCAGGCCAGTCCGGCTTGCTCCAACTTCAATTTTAGATCGCTTGCGTGCAGGCCGCCGATCACTACGGCTGCCGTTTTGAATTCGCGGCTCTCCAAAGCTTTCACGAAGCTTAAGTTTCGGTCGTTCAGTGCTTTTTCAAACAGGGCAAGCTCCTCGAGGCTGCGCTGATTGATTTTCGTTTTTAGCTCAGCGACGGGCGTGTCTTTCGGAACTTTCAGGAGGTCCGCTGCCGCATCGGAATATAATTTTAGTTTTTCGTCCTCAGGCTTGGATTCACCGAGCCGAGTCCAAAACCCCATCCAGCCGCGTAGGTTACTGAGGTGCAGCTGACTTTGTTTGATCAACTTTTCGTCGTCGCCGCACAAAGTGAGGACCTTGTCACCCCAGCGCGCTTCCACTTTCATCGGCACGTGCGCGACGATCTTTTCAAAGCCTTTGGTCTGCGCCTGCTTTTTTAGATCTTCAATCTTCCAGCCATTGAAGGCCGTTTTGAATGTGCCGTCGATTTCGCCTTCGCAGCCTTCGGCGACGATCACTTCCAGCTGCCTCTTTTTGACCAGCTCACTGAGTGTTTTGTAGATCGCCGTTTGGTTTTTCTCTTGGCTGTATTTTTCTTTAAAGCCTTTGGTCACCGTGGTGGGGGCCAAATGCCATTGCTTAAAAACCATTACTTTTTTGTCCGTCGGGGGCAGGTCGGCGGCAGCTTCGGGCTTGCAGGTGTCTGTCTTAGTCATCTTCACTTGAACAGACTTATCATTGGCTTTGCCCTTGCGGGCTGGGCTTTTCGCAAAAGCTACAGTCAGTAGAATGGTCATGATCCAAATCAAGATGGTCTCCTTAGGTAGTTCAATTAGAGGATTTTGTAGAGAGCCCGTCAAGGAGGGGGGTGAGGAGACCGCTCAATGATGAAAGCTGAATTAAAAGAACTTAATTCCATTGCGGTGATTTAGCGGAGAATGTAGTTTCTAATTCATGCGTGTACTTATCATTGAAGACGAAAAGAAGACCTCCGGATTTATCCGCAAAGGCTTACAAGAAGCCGGCTACGTCGTAGAAGCTGCGGAATCCGCGAGTGCGGGTTTAACCATGTCGGCGAATTCCGAATTCGATTTGATCGTCCTGGATGTCATGCTTCCCGACGGCAACGGAATGGACGTTTCCAGGCAATTGCGCAACGAAGGCTTTAAAGGATTTATCCTGATGCTGACCGCGCTCGATTCGACGCGCGATAAAGTGCGCGGATTGGATTCGGGGGCCGATGACTATCTGTCGAAGCCTTTCGAATTCGACGAATTGCTGGCCCGGATCCGCGCGTTACTCAGACGTAAAGAGGGGGGCCGTACTCGATTGAATTTCGAAGACCTGCAGATGGATCTGATCCAACGGCGCGTTCAGCGCAATGGCACGGACATCACCCTGACCCAGAAAGAGTTCTCGCTTTTAGAGTACTTCTTAAGAAATGCTTCGCGGCCTCTGACCCGCACCGAAATCGGCGAAAACGTTTGGGATGTGCACTTCGACAACGAATCCAACGTGATCGACGTTTACGTGCGCCACCTGCGCAAAAAGATCGATGAGCCTTTCCCCACTCGCTTGCTGCATACGGTGACAGGTTATGGTTACGTTTTGAAGCGCGGCGAGCTATGATCTGCAGCTGGACATAAAGTCGGGCCCCGGAGGGCCCTCCTAAATGATCGCTTTCCGGCAGCAGGGGATTCGGCGTCGACTGGCGCTCCTCTACCTAAGTATTTTCGCGGTGGGTTTGAGCGTGTTTTGCGCTTTGTTGTTCCAGTATTTCCAGCGCGTGCAAATTCAGGCTTTCGACACCACACTTTATAATTTCGCCGTCGATATTTCGACCAATCTTGAAATGGACTTTGTTGGTCGACTTTTCGTGGTGAACTCTTCGGTCGCCGAAGCCGGTAAGCTATTTCCCTTTCACTTGGGCGGAAGCTTTCTGGAAATCCGTGATTCCCGCGGTAAGGTGCTTTTGCATTCACGCTCCCTTAAAGATAAAAATTTGCCGCTCGACGCGAAGACCTTGGAAAGGGTCGAAAAAGAAAAGGCGATGTTTCAAACCATCAGTGCTTCACGCTTAGGCATTGAGTCACGCTCGCCCGATTTTCGGCTATTGACCTATTACACTCACCATAAGGATTGGCGTGAACCGTTGATTCTGCTGGTGGCGGTGCCGCTCGATCTGCCTCACCAAGAACGTCGTGATCTGTTGTTTTTCTTCCTGGTGGGAATTCCTACGTTTTTGATCATCGCTGGGGTGGCGGGTATTTGGATGTCTAAGCGCGCTCTTTTGCCGGTGCATCAGATGACCCAAAAAGCGTTGGGCATAACGGGCGTTGAAAAGTTGCAAGAGCGTATCCCGGTGCCCGAAGCCGTTGATGAGATCCGCGAACTGGCCGAAACATTCAACGGACTTCTGGACCGTTTGGACCGCGCTTTTGCCTCCCAGGACCGCTTCGTGTCCAATGCTTCTCACCAGCTGAAAACTCCGTTGACCATTCTTAAAGGCGAGCTCGAAATGTTGCGCAAAGGTCAGCCCTCGGTGCAAGAACTAAGGACGACCTTGGATTCAGCGGCCGGTGAAATCAATCGGCTGATCGTGTTGGTGCAAGATCTGCTTTTACTTGCGCGCCTCGAAGGGGGGCGCGACACCATTGGGCTTAAGCCCGCGCGCCTTGATGAAGTGCTGATCCAATCGGTAGCGCGCGTGCAGAAGATCGCTAAGAACAAGCGGGTGCAAATCACCACCCAATTCATCGCAGATATTCCCGGCAAAGAATTAGACGGCGAAGTTTTGGCCGACGAAGAATTGCTGGATTCGATGATCGAAAACTTTATCGAAAACGCGGTCAAATATGCGCCGGTGGATTCGATTGTTGAAGTGGTCATGCGCAATGGGGTGAGCGAAGCCCAAGTTTTTATCCGCGATCAAGGCCCCGGGGTGCCAAAGGAAATGCGCGCCACAGTTTTCGAACGCTTCACCCGGGTTGAACCCTCAAACATCATTCCCGGATCGGGCCTAGGATTGTCGATCGCCCGTGAAATTGCCCGACTTCACAACGTGCGCATCGAAATGGGGGCGGGCGAAAGTGACAAGGGCACGGTGATTACGTTGACCTTCCCGTTGATTGTACTCAGCGTTCAAACATGACATTAGCCATCATCGGTTTTTTCGTTGCGGCCTTGGGCACTCTGGTCGGAGTGGGCGGCGGATTTATCTTCGTGCCAATTCTCTTGTTTTTGTATCCTGAACAACCCCATGTTTGGGTCGTGGCTGTGAGCATGTGGCTGGTGGCCTTCAATGGCGCCAGCGGCGCGATCACCTATCTGCGCCAAGGGCGTGTTCATTTGAAGGTGGCGTTGACGTTTATTATGGCAGCAACGCCGGGAAGTGTTTTCGGCGTTTGGCTGGAGTCGCTGATCGATCGCCAGGTGTTCGAGATGATCTTCGGCGCAACAATGCTTCTTTATTCAGGTTATTTGTTCTTGAAAGGGCCAAAGCGCGAAGAGAAAAACTTTGTTCAAGCGGACACCACTCTTTCGCGGGGCCTGTACCTGAAGGGTTCTATCATTAGTTTTTTCGTTGGATTTGCGGCGGCCTTTTTGGGGATCGGCGGGGGACTCGCGCACGTGCCATTGATGATTTTTGCGCTTGGATTCCCGGTGCATTTAGCCACCGGCACCTCGCAGTTTGTATTGGCCGTAACGGCCTTCCTTACGGTCTTGACGCATTTGTGGAGCGGGCACTTCGATTTGACCGACACCGGCTTTTGGGGTGTCGCCCTTGGGGCTACTGTGGGCGCTCAAGCTGGCGCTTTGGTGAGCGCCCGAGTTTCTGGCCGGTGGATCTTGCGAATTCTGGCGGTGGTGGTCGGTGCAGCGGGTTTGAAGCTGTTGTTTGGACAAATGATCTAGGGGCTGCAATCCATCACTGCGGCAGGTCTTGAGTTTTGAATCCGCTCTGGATAGCGTTTTTTCACAAGGAGAGCTCAATTATGCTGAAGGTATTTTGTCTGTTTTCTTTGGTTCAGGTTTTGGTCTGCGCACAGGCGATGGCTCAAGCCACCCGGTGTCAATCGGTCATTCGAGAGTTCTATAGGGATGGCTCAGTTCGATTGGAAGTCAAAGATATGGCCACCACGGCTTTGGGTGGAGATCTTTTTTCGCACGAGGACAATCGCGAGGGCAGGGATTTTTCGGTCAGCGAAACCAGCCGTTATTTGCTGTTTACGATTTCCAAGGGCCCGGACTATATGGACGGTATCACTTCTAGGTCAGGATTTGATGACGATGGACGTGCAACATTGAGTGTGGCTGATGGGAACAAAGTTTTTCGTATTGAATGTCGAAAATAGTTCCCATTCGTATTCGGTGCACCCTTGACGGCAGCCGCCCTTGGCTTTACTTTCGACAGCCTATTCCTTAGCCCGGATGGTGGAATTGG
>JBEIHA010000046.1:0-14393 GCA_040381635.1 Pseudobdellovibrionaceae bacterium | reverse complement strand
GGGACGCCGACCACTTTGGCCGCGGTCGACCAGAAGCAGGACTTCGCGGAAGAGATCGTGCATGGTTTTAAATTGAAGCTCGCCACCATCGACAATTGGATTCTAAAAATGAAGGCCATGTCGGTGGACCAGCGCGAACAACTTCCAGGTATGCAACCGAAACGGGCCGATGTTATCGTTACGGGCTCGATCATCTTGGCTGAGGCGATGCGCGCTTTAGGTCAAACGGAGGCCACGGTTTCAACCCGTGGTGTGCGCTACGGAGTGGCTCTGGCATGGCAAGATTTCTAAGCTTACTGATATTGATATCGCAACTGACCGGTTGCGCGCACGCGTCCGCGCGCGATCTTGAAAGGCTTTACGAAAAGGCCAAGTTTCGTTTGGGTAAAAAAGAATTCACCGCCTATCTTGCCGACGACGATCAAAAGCGATCTCAAGGCTTAATGTTTATCGACAAATTGCCCGCCGACACGGGGATGCTCTTTATTTTCGAAGAAGAGCGCCCGCAGGGCTTCTGGATGAAGAACACCCTGATCCCGCTGAACATCGGATTTTTCGATGCAAAGGGTATACTTACTGAAGCACAAGAGATGAAGATCGCGGAGTCCTTGGTCTCGAAAAACATACCGAGCTACCAAAGTAAGGGTCCAGCGCTCTTCGCTCTCGAAATGAATTCGAAGTGGTTTGAGAAACATAAAATTAAAATCGGGACGCGGCTTGAGCTCTTGTCGCCCGTGAAGTCCAAACTCCTGTCTGAAAAACTCACCACTCGACATTAGTCTAGATTACGCGCCTCTCACCCAACGTCCTGCCCGACCAATTAAGTCTTTTCGAAGTTTTACCCGTCGTGCTTCAATTAAGACTAGGTTTAAATGGAAACAACCGAGGTACACGTCATGTTCAGGAAGTATGTGATCATCACCCTCGCTGCTCTCTTCTTCATCGGAGGTACGGGATGTACCTCTAAGAAGGCTTCAGACGACAGCGCCGATGTAGAGTCCGGCGTCGACGACGAAAGTTTAGAGTCAGCCGAGGCAACGGAAAATAACGAAGATCTGGATTCAGGGAGCGGCGAAGCCCTCGCGGATAGCGGCGGTGGAGACGAACTCGCTGCGGATGAACAGCTTCCCGACGACGGCGCGGCCGGCGGTGGCGATGTCGTCGCCGAAAATGCCGAAGATTTAGAGCCAGGCGACCTAGCCGAAACTCCTCCGGCGGACGAAAGCTTGGCGGCGAGTGAAACTCCTCCGCCGGCGGAAGACAGTCTAGCGTCGAGCGACGCTCCCGCCGCTGATATGGGTGGCGATGCTCCGCCTGCGGACGTGGCGCCGACTGAAACTCCGGCCCCCGAAGTTGCGGCTACACCCGAACCTTCATACACAGACGATGCTCCGAAGCCGGTCATGTCTTTGAAGAAGATCGCGGCGCAACCTTATAAGCAGGGCAAAACTTTAGTGAACGCCGTTTATCTTGTTCGTGACGGCGACACGGCGGAGAGTATTTCGCAAAAAGTTTTTGCGTCGACTGACTACGTTAAGGAATTGTGCAGAATCAACGCGTACAACTGTGGTCGCGGCCTTAAGGTCGGCGACAAGATGTATTACAATTCACCGCAACGTCCGAATGACGACACCGTCGTGAAGACATTTTATGAAGACGCCGGCGTTCAGCCCCAAATGTATTCGGCTAAACAAGGCGACAATATCCGCCGCGTTGGTAAAGAACTTTTGGGCCACGAGCGCAGCTGGATGGAGCTTTGGGCCACCAACGAAGTGGAGTCCAAGGGTGACTTGGATGAAGGCACGCAGTTGAAGTATTGGCCTTCTTCGGAAGTCGCCGCTCCCGCGATGGCGGCGAACGAAGCCGCCCCTGCGAATGCAGGTGCGCCTCCCGCGGAAGATCAAGGAGCACCTTCGGATCAGGCGGCGTTACCTCAGGATCAAGGCATGCCTGCAGATCCTTCGGCCGCACCTCCGGCTGAAGATTTGGCGATGAACAATCCTCCCCCTGCAGATATGGGCCAAGATCAATTGCCGCCGGCCCCGGATGCGGCATCAGCCGCGGGTACGATTGAGCCGCCTCCTCCGCCTCCTCCCCCGCCCCCGGCGGATATGGCGCAAGCCGGTGGCGACATTTCCGCCGCCGACCCGAATCAACAGAACTTTATGTTGGGAGTGGGCGCAGTACTTCTGTTAGCCGCAGCTGCTTTGTTTATCTCAATCCGCAAAAAGCGCGCTCGCCGACAAATTGATTTCAATACCTCCACCCAAACTCAGATAGAGTAGAAGGCGCGCCGTACCCTAGAATTGAAAAAAAATCCGGGTTGTCCCGGGTTTTTTATTTGGGGGGCGATGGAGCTCGGCGGATTTTAAGCGGCTTGCTTAAAGATGTCTTCGAGCAAATTGCGACGGAATTCGCGATTGTTCTGCACGAAGTACATAAGATCATCGACGATCTGAGTGTCGCGTTTATTGAAGGGCTGGAATTGAACTCCGCAGCCTTTCTGATTTTTCCAAACTATAGTGCAGGCCATTTTTCTGCGGCGATCGCTGACCACGAATTCAATGACCACTTTATCGCTTGGCGCGAGTTCAAGGGTCTCGGTTTCCAGGAAGGCGCCACTCAAAGAGATGTTTTTCAACACTCCTTTGGTGTTTTGGCGGCCATAGCTCTTGCGGTATTCAATCTGCATCTGTAGCGGCAAGCGCGGGCTGGGCACTTTGTCTTGTTTTGCGTCCATGGTGATTGTCCTCCGACAACGGGCTGTAATTAAGTTCGGCTAGTTACCGGAAAAGTTGAGGGGTTTAGGTAATTTAGATCGCTCGGTGTAAAGACTCTGGACGTTTTTCGAAACATTTCGCTTCATCCTGGGGCGAACCGATAATACGGCGCATTATGAAGCACTTTGCTGTATCGAACCTGCGGCCCCGTTGACAAATCGGCCGTTTCCTTAATAAATAGTAGGAGTTCATCACAAGAACCAAAGACATCATCCCCTAAAAAATCAATCCTTGTTTACCCATAAAACCAAACCCTTTCAAAAGAGCTTGCTTGGACAACCCGAAAACACCCAAATCAACTGACAGTAGCGACAAAAAATCCGCCGAGAGTATTGAGAAAAGCGCAGCTCCGGCGGCGCCCAGCGAAACACCACGACTAGAATCCGAGCGCAGTGAACGCGAAGAAAGTGGTGGAGGCGGTGGTGGTGGCCGAAGACCCTTCCGTCCCCGCGGTGGTGGAGGCGGCGGTGGTGGACGTGACCGAGGCCAAGGCGGCGACCGCCACGGCGGCGGAAAGAAGAACTTCCAAAGCTACAAGCATCGCGATCGCGGTGAACGTCATGAAAGGGGCAACGGCGGCGGCGGGGGATACCAGAACAATAACGGCGGCCAAGAGGATTACCGCCCACCGATTCATCACGAAGATCCACACGACGAAAATACAGCTCCGCTCGATCTCTCCGAGATCAACCTGACCGAGGAAGAGCGCAAAGACCTCAACTCGAAAAATCTGAAATCAAAAGACATCCGTGCTCTCACCGAATTGGCTTTGAAACTCAAGATCGAAAATGCGGCTGGTCTTCGCCGTCAGGATATGGTTTTCGAAATCTTGAAGCGCGCCGCACAGTTGGGCGATATTTATGGCAACGGAGTTTTGGAAATCCTGCCGGATGGTTATGGATTCCTGCGTTCGCCCGATTACAATTACTTGCCGGGTCCGGATGATATCTATGTTTCTCCATCGCAAATTCGTCGCTTCGGTCTGCGTACCGGGGATACGGTCAGCGGTACGGTTCGTCCGCCTAAAGAAGGTGAGCGCTACTTCGCATTGTTGAAGGTCGACACCCTAAATCACGAGCCGCTTGAAAAAGCGCGCGATAAGATTCTTTTCGACAACTTGACGCCGCTTTACCCCGACGAACGGCTGAAGCTGGAATACAATCCTAAGGAGTTCACCACGCGCGTTGTGGATTTGATGTCGCCTTTGGGTAAAGGTCAGCGTGGATTGATCGTTGCTCCGCCGCGTACGGGAAAGACCGTGTTGATGCAAAACATCGCTAACGCGATCGCCGCAAATCATCCCGAGGTTTTCTTGATCGTTCTTCTGATCGATGAACGCCCCGAGGAAGTGACGGACATGATGCGTACGGTGAAGGGGGAAGTCATTTCTTCGACCTTCGACGAACCACCCACTCGCCACGTACAGGTGGCTGAGATGGTGATCGAAAAGGCCAAACGCTTGGTCGAACACAAACACGACGTCGTTATCTTGCTTGATTCTATCACTCGTTTGGCCCGTGCCTACAACACGGTCGTTCCGCCCAGCGGAAAGATCTTGTCTGGTGGTGTGGATTCCAACGCACTTCACAAGCCGAAGCGTTTCTTCGGAGCGGCTCGAAACATTGAAGAAGGCGGAAGCTTGACGATCATCGCCACCGCGTTGATCGACACGGGTTCGCGTATGGATGAAGTGATCTTCGAGGAGTTCAAGGGAACCGGTAACTCGGAAATTCACTTGGATCGCAAGTTGATGGAGAAACGTATCTTCCCGTGCATGGACATCAACAAGTCCGGAACACGTAAAGAAGATTTGCTGATCGAAAAAGGTGATTTGAACCGCATGTGGATTCTGCGCAAGGTTCTAGCGCCGATGAACGTGGTCGACAGCATGGAATTCTTAATCGACAAATTGCAATCGACGAAGTCGAACTCGGACTTCCTCGGTTCAATGGGGTCTTAGGCGAAAGCTTAATTCCTTTGAGCAAACAATATGTTTGGTAAACTTCAAGAAGTCGAAAAACGCTTTGAACAGATCCAGAACCAGCTAATGGAGCCTGGCGTAGCGGAGAATCAAAAGCGCTATCGCGAAATGATGAAAGAACTGAGCGACCTGGAAAAGGTGGTCACCGTCTATCGTGGCTACAAAAAAGCGAAGAGCGATCTTGAAGGCAACAAGCAGATCCTAGAAACCGAAAACGACGAAGAAATGCGGGCGATGGCTAAGGAAGAGATCAGCGGTCTCGAAGCCATCCTGGCGAAATCCGAAGAAGACCTTAAGATCCTTCTTTTGCCGAAAGATCCCAACGACGATAAAAACATCATTATGGAAATCCGTGCCGGCGCGGGCGGGGATGAAGCCTCGCTATTCTGCTATGAATTGTTCCGCTCGTATCAGCACTTCGCGACCCAGCACAATTGGCGCGTCGAAGTGATGTCGATTTCCGAAGGCAATGTCGGCGGTTATAAAGAAGTGATCGCGATGATCACGGGCGAAAAAGTATATTCGCTTTTGAAATTCGAGGCGGGTGTACACCGAGTACAGCGAGTGCCAAAAACGGAAGCTCAGGGCCGCATTCACACCTCGACAATTTCGGTCGCGATTATTCCCGAAGCCGAAGAAAACGAAATTAAGATCAATCAAAATGATTTGCGCATTGACGTGATGCGCTCGGGCGGCGCCGGCGGTCAGTCGGTTAACAAGACTGAATCGGCTGTTCGAATTACTCATATTCCGTCGGGCCTCGTGGTTGTTTGTCAGGACGGAAAGTCCCAGCATTCAAACAAAGACCAAGCGATGAAGGTCCTGTACGCGCGCTTGAAGCAACAAGAAGACGACAAGGTTTTGAAGGAAGCTTCGGATGCGCGCTTGGCGCAGATCGGAACGGGCGACCGGTCCGAACGTATCCGCACGTACAATTTCCCGCAGACCCGTGTGACAGATCATCGCATCGGCTTGACCATCCATTCGCTGAACAATGTGATGAACGGCGACTTGACTCCGCTGATCGAACCGCTGGTTACCCACCATCAGGCGGAAGCGCTTAAGCGGCAAACTTCGCAATGACCCTTCGTCAGCTCCTTGCTGACCTTTCCTCAGCATTCTCGACATTTGAAGATCCTAAGTTAGAAGCTCGCCATCTGGTGATGGAAGCTATGGATATGGATTTAAGTGAAATGATTTTGCGCGGAGACGATCCCGTCCCTCTGGTCGACAATGCGAAAATCGATATGTGGAAGTTGGAGCGCCTGAAGGGAGTGCCGCTGGCCTATCTCTCGGGACGAAAATTCTTTTTTAAATCTGAGTTTATTGTGCGTCCGGGGGTTTTGGTTCCGCGACCCGAGACCGAATTGGTAGTTGAAGTGGCGTTACTCAGACTAACTGGGGCTCAACATATCGCTGACTTTGGCTGCGGATCCGGCTGCATTGGACTGTCGCTGCTTCAGGAATGGACACAAGCGAAATTGCTAGCCATCGATCAGTCGAAAGTGGCGACAGAAGTCACCCAAGAGAACGCTTTGAAATTGCATTTACTAGAGCGTGTAGATGTTGTGAACAAATCTGTGGAAGACTGGGACAAGCAAGATGGGCCGGTCAGCTTTGATCTTGTGGTTGCTAACCCACCCTATATTGCCGTGGGCGATCCGCGGGTTCAAAGATCCGTGCATGACTTCGAGCCCCACGAAGCGCTTTATGCGTCGGACGAAGGTCTTGCCGCGATCCGCGAATGGTTGCGCGTCGCCTTCGTTCGCCTTCGCTCTGGGGGACTATGCGTAATGGAAATCGGGTCTGGTCAAAGCAAACAAGTGCAAGCGATAATGTCGGGACTTGGATTTCAAGAGATCCAAGCCACTAAAGACCTAAATCAAATCGAGCGTGTGATTTCGGCGTTGAGATAATCAAACAGAAAGCGGAGAGAAGGCATGGATAAAATGGCAGTTCAAGGCGGGCACCAACTGAACGGCGTGACGGCGGCCAGCGGCGCGAAGAATTCTGTACTTCCACTTTTATTCTCAACAATTTTGGCGGACGGGGAACATGTTTTTCACAATGTTCCCGATCTTGTCGACGTGCGCTTCGCGGCCTCTTTATTAGAAAGTTTGGGCTGCGAGACCTCGTATAAAGATCACACCATGCGGGTCTTTGTTAAGGGCGTGAAAACGGTTGAAGCTTCTTACGACATCGTCAGAAAAATGCGCGCCTCGATTTTGATTTTGGGTCCACTACTTGCGCGTTTTCATGAAGCCAAGGTCAGCCTTCCCGGTGGCTGTGCCATTGGGACTCGTCCGATCGATTTGCACTTAGAAGGCATGAAAGCCATGGGTGCCGAAATCTCGGTGGATTCAGGCTACGTGCTTGGGAAAACTAAGAAGCTCCAAGGTGCAAAAATTCTTTTTGAATCACCCACGGTCGGTGGAACGGAAAACGTAATGATGGCGGCCACCTTGGCCGAAGGTGAAACGATCATTGAAAATGCCGCAAAGGAGCCGGAGATCGTCGATTTGGCAAACTATCTGAACAAGATGGGCGCGAAGGTGGAAGGTGCAGGCACCAGCATAATCCGAGTGCGCGGAGTTGAAAAATTAAAAGCCACCGAACACACAGTCATTCCGGATCGCATTGAAGCGGGCACTCTGCTGATCGCGGGCGCGATCACCGGTGGTGAAGTGACGGTCACTAAGTGCGCGCCAGCCGATCTTGAAGCTTTGATCAATAAAATGCGCGAAAGCGGATTCAAAATTTCAAACAGCGGCGATTCGGTCACGGTTCATCGTTGCAACAGCTGGCATGGCGTCGACGTCACGACTGCGCCTCATCCCGCGTTTCCGACCGATCTGCAGGCGCAGTTTATGGCATTGATGACCCAGTCAGACGGCACCAGTGTGATCACCGAAACCGTTTTCGAAAATCGCTTTATGCACGTTCAAGAACTTGTGCGCCTAAATGCCGATATTACACCTAAGACCCGCGTGGCGGTCGTTCGTGGTCAGCCTAAGAAACTTCAGGGCGCGCCAGTGATGGCCACCGACTTACGCGCGAGCGCTTGCTTGGTGCTGGCCGGACTGGTTGCGGCCGGTGAAACGGTGGTCAGTCGTATCTATCACTTGGACCGCGGCTACGAAAATATGGAAGCTAAGCTTATGGCCCTTGGCGCCCATGTTCAGCGGATCAAGGAATCTTAAAATATTCTTAGCCCGGGATACAATTGTAGCCGACGTGGCATTCTGGATTGTCCGAAGTGGTGATGATTTCGTACCACACGCGTAGCTTTGGTCCACAGACTGGATCTTGGGACACGGGGATCGTCACGTAAATCGGGATGATGCCGTCAAAGGCCGTCTGCAGATAGTAACGCTGTTCTTTTTCGACAATCTTTGTGATTTCGGCGCAGGTCAGGCGGTCCGCCGCAACTTCCGTGTAAGCTTGAGCGTGCATGCCTGCACTAAGCAAAATAGTGAGCAAAGGAACTTTCAACATTGATCCTCCTGAATGTTGTGAAGATGTAGTTTTGCAGTGGTGAGTTTTATTTCAAGTGATATCTCGAAAAAAAGCCCGGACACAGAGGGGGCCGCGAGAGCCGGGCTTTGGAAAACAGAATCTATCTCGAGGGAGCGAGATACTTAGTAAGCGATAAAACCGGGGACGCGCATCAGGTCTGAACCGAGAACCTGCATTTCAAAGTTATTGCCGTCGGCTTTGATGACGTACAACGCTTTGTCATCCAGTCCGATGCGGCTGTTTTGAGCAAGCACAGGAAGATTAACGATCGTACTGTAGTCTACCGTCCTAGCAACGCAAACGTCTGTGGGGACGGGCGATGAGAGGCGAAGAATCAGGACCATGGGATTTTCAAGATCTTGAACCAACATGGCGGAAGGCATCTGTGTGCACGGATTAGGCAAGAAACCATGGATCAACAATTCCAGGTTCACTTGATCAACGGCGATGCTTTCGATTTGAATGGGCGTGGTGAAATTAGAGGTTTTAGAGAAGGGCATGACGATGTCAGCACGTGCGAAACCAGAGAAGACCAACACACAACCTACGTACAGAATGAAAGCGAGCTTCTTCATATTCCCCCCGGAACAGTGAGTTTAACGAGGTTAGGTATAGCAACCTCGGTGCCAAGCCCAAGTCGTAACTATTTGATATCACCAAGGAAAATGGTTCCAAGTTGGGACGGCCAGGTGCCCTTGAGCAGAAAATACGCGTGTAGATTCAACAATTTACAGGGATCCGCACCAATTTGAGACCGGGATCCCAGGCTGGAACTGGCTGGACTCCCCTATATAAGGAGGCGCGAAAGCGGCGATTTTTCTGTAGAATTGTGGATCTAGGTTATGGACCAAAACAACAATAGACGATGGATAATTCGTGATGCATCCGGCCATATCGATGGTCCGTTCACCACCGAAAAAGTCCTCTACATGATCGGCCGCGGAGAGTTTTCGGGAGAAGAATTTATCGCCCATTATCCGGGCGGCAAATGGATTCCGATCACCCAAGATCCGCAATTTTATGACAAGTTGTTGGACGTCATCTCGAATGACGAAAACAAATTGCCGTCGGAGCAAACTCGCGTTTTAGAATTCACTCGTCAAGATGCTCAGCACGGAACCGAAAGTCGTATCGAAGAAACGGACTTCGACGAAACTAAGTCCGAGAATACGCAATCCGAGACAACCAAACCTTTTCCCGAGACCTTTCCCGGTGACGAGACGCCGAGGCACACCGCTTCGGGGGTGGAGACCAATTCCGACCAAAAGCCGCGCAAGAAGAAGAGCCGCCGCAGTAAACGCTCGCACGAAGATATCGAACTGGTCGACGTAAGGCCTCAGTTGATGCAACAAATCCTGCGCCGAGCCAAGTGGCCGCTACTGGCGATGGCGGTTGCGATGGTCGTGCTTGTCATGGCGATGTTTTCGGCAGCACCAACCGAACGACGCGTGCATTTGATTGCTCCGCAAAAAAATCAGCCGCAGGTGGCTCCGGATTCCCTGAAGGGTCGCACGCGTCAGGGTGTTGGCGATTTCTTCAAGGACACATTGGATGGGTATACGCGCGCGCAAAATTCTTTTGTCCATGTCATCGAGCGCAATACCAAAGATGCCGAAGTGATGGCGCTTCTTTGTATGACCTACATGCAGCTGTGGCCATTTTCTTATCAAGATTCGGCCGACACGAAAGTCATCGCAACCATGGTGCAAATGTCATCGCAGGTTGATCCGGGCGGGCCGCACGCGGCCACTTGCCGAGCGGTGGATTTGATTGTTCGATCACGCTTCCCCGAAGCGAAAAGTTTAGTGGAAGCGGTTTTGGATTCACGCGCCAACGAAGCGCAGCCGCCCATTATGTTTTATTTCCTAAAAGGCTATTTGTTGGAAGGGACGGGCGATCATTCGGCTGCGATTGGTTACCTCCAGTCCTCCCAGCAACTTTTGCCTCAGTGGATTTTGCCTTACGTGCTCGAAGCGCAAGCGCATGCGAAGCTCGAAAAGTTCAGCCCGGCAGCCACTCTTTACCGACGAGTCCTGCAGGCCAATCCTTCGCACACGGTGGCACGCATCGAGCTGGGTATTCTCGAGTACAAGCAATTCGGTCACGCGGATCAGGCAGATCGCTTGTTGAAGCAGGCGCTGGAGAGTGACGATGCGCCGCGTGCGACTTTGTCGCGGGGGTATCAGGGATTAGCCGAAATTGCCTTAAAGAAGGGTGATCAATCCGCCGCACTGAAGTTTGCGCAAAAAGCGTTTTCGCTGAATTCGTCCAACGCCACGGCGAAAAATCTGATCGTGCAAATTGGGGGCGTGGATAAGCTGAAGCGCACTAAAGTGAAGGGTCAGCAGCTGATGTTTGAGGGCGACCAATATTACCGCGAGGGCGACTATCATGCCGCTCAAGCCCACTACAAGGCGGCCTTCGAAGAAGATCAGAAAAATTCTTTGGCGGCGCTCAAGGCGGCGCAATGCTTGTGGAAGTTGAGCTTTTCGACCGAAGCTATGGAATGGTTAAGCCGCGCGATAAAAGCCGATAGCCGCTTAATCGAAGCGCATGTGACCTTGGCGGACTACCAGGCCCAACGTTATAACTTTCTAGCGGCCGCGCGCACTTTAGAAAATGCGCGCAGGCAAAATCCGAAGTCACACGAGGTCTTTCGTGGTTTCGCGATGGTGGAACTTCGTCGCAATAACCCTAAAGGTGCCATCAACTTTGGTAAGCGGGCTTTGCAGCTTTACGACACCGACGTGGAGACTCAGATCATTTTGGCGCAGGCTTCGCTGGCGTTGCGAGACCCGAAGATGGCCTACAACTACGCCGCCCGAGCAATAGACTTAGACGTCAATCACCGCAAGGCCCAGATCGTTTACGCGGAATCCTTGGCGGGACTTCAAGGTGTAGACGTCGGCGTAGATTACTTTTTAAAGCTGATAAACAATTATCCCTTGGTTACGGATTATCGTCTGGCGCTGGGCAAGATGTTGCTGACGGACGAGCGTTATCAACAAGCCGAAGAAATTTTTCGCCAAATTATTAAGCTCGAGGAAAAGCCCAAAGATGCTTACGTTGAGCTGGCGAAAGTTCTGCGCGCCGAAAACAACATGAGCGAGGCTTTGGATCTTTTACTGAAAGCCGCCGTTCTCGATCCGGCGGATTCCGAGCCCTTGTACTTGGCAGGAAATATCTACTTGGACTTGAAAAAGCCGTTGGAAGCCGAGGTCCAGTTTCAACGGGTCCTTACCATCAACAAACTTTATCCATTAGTGCAATACCAATTGGGTCAGGCGGCTCTGATGTCGAACGATCCAAAGAAAACCTTAAGTTTCACCGACGCCGAAAAAAGAGCGAATCCCAACTTGGCCGAGGCCTATTTGCTGGCGGCCGAAGCACATTCGCTTATGCAACAGTACAGCATGTGCGCGACCGAATACCAAAAGGCGATCAAGCTTCGGCCTCAACAGGCTTTGATCTACGTGAAGCTGGCCCAGTGTTACCGTAAGGCCAGCAATCTCGACACGGCTGTGGCCATGCTTGCGGTGGCCTCGCAGAAGGAATCCGGTCTAGCTGAGATCTATAAAGAGCAAGGTGCCATCTACGAATTGAAGGGCGACGTTGTTCACGCGATCGAAGCCTATAACCAGTACTTCGTCCTCGACCCCGATGCGCCAGACCGACCGCAAATTGAAGAGCGAATTTCCGCTTTACAGCGCGGCCAAAGACCCTAAAATAGGTTTATGGCTTTAATCAGCAACGCGCAAGAACGCTTCAAGACGACTTCCAATGCTTTCGCTCTCCTCGCGTTCAAAACGCTGACCGGACTCTTTTTGGGTCTAACGTTGGCGCTGATCGGCGACCAAATTATCGACTACGGTTGGATCTCATTTATGTTGGTACTAACGGTAACCGCGGGTGCACTTCTAAAAATTGCGCGCTCTTGGACCTGGATGTACATGATGATTTTTAATCTGATTTGCGTCTTGATCGGTCTTCTTCTTTATATGTACATTCTGATCGCGCCGGGTTAATTCCCGGCAAATTACCGGAGAACTTATGATCGACGTCCGCGCTCTCGACAAGCCTGAATTCGCCGAAGATTATCGCCGCTCGCTGAAGGCTCGTGGCGAAGATCCGTCGTGGGTGGACAAACTGACCACCCTCAATCAAAAGCGCCGAACCATAATTACCGAGCAAGAAAGCCTGCGCAGCGAACAAAACAAAGTCGGCGAAGTGATCGCACAAAAAAAGCGAGCGAAAGAAGATGCGACGGCGTTGCTTCAAGAGATGGTCGGCATCTCAGCTAAGGTTAAGGATCTCGAGCAAAAGGTGAAGGATGCCGAGCTCGAGCTCAACGATATGGCGTTGCGCTTGCCAAATAAATTGCATCCCTCGGTCCCGATCGGTGAAGGGGTCGAAGACAATGTTGTGGTGCGCGCAGCGGGCGTAAAGAAGACGTTTTCGTTTAAAGCCAAAGAGCATGGGCAGCTAGGCGAAGAGCTCGGCATCATCGATTTTGAGCGCGCGGGAAAAGTCGCGGGTGCACGCTTTGCTTTTTTAAAAGGCGGGGCCGCTCAGCTTGAGCGTGCATTGATCCAATTTAAATTAGACCTGCATTCGCGCGAACATGGTTACGAAGAAATGATTCCTCCGTTTATCGTGAATTCGCAAAGTTTCGTCGGCACGGGGCAATTCCCGAAGTTCAAAGAAGATGTTTTTCATCTTGAGGGTACGGATTATCATTTGATCCCCACCGCTGAGGTGCCGGTGACCAATTACTATGCGGGTGAGATCTTGAAAGAGGCCGACCTGCCAGTAAAATACGTCGCCTATTCTCCTTGTTTTCGTTCGGAAGCTGGCAGCTATGGCAAAGACACTCGCGGATTAATCCGGCAACATCAGTTCAACAAAGTTGAGCTGGTGATGTTCGCACATCCCGATCAATCTTACGAATTGCACGATGCGCTGACGGGACACGCAGAAAAAGTTTTGCAGTTACTCGAATTGCCCTACCGGGTGATGGTTCTATGCAGTCGGGACATCGGTTTTGGCGCGGCTAAGTGCCACGACATCGAAGTTTGGTTGCCCGGACAAAACGCTTTTCGCGAAATCAGTTCGTGTTCAAACTTCGAGGATTTCCAGGCTCGCCGCGCGAACATTCGCTTCAAAGGTGCCGATCAAAAATCTAAGACCCAGTTTGTGCACACTTTGAATGGTTCAGGTTTAGCGATCGGCCGAACTTTGATCGCCATCATGGAAAATTATCAGCAAGAAGACGGTTCAATTCAAATCCCAAAAGCTTTGCTGCCTTACATGGGTGGACGAACAGTCATAAAATAGTCGAAATGGGTGGCTGATCTGCATTTTCACAAACTCCGCGAAATTTTTTGGAAACCCACCGATGACGCCGTAGCGATTCCTCGCGCGATGGTGTCCGGTAGCGGATTGATTAAGGCTGCCGACGGGCTTTGGGCGGTTGGCGACGATCTCCATCATCTTATCCACATGTCTTTAAATGATGAGGTCGCAAAGGGACATCGCCTATTTCCTGGGGACTTACCAGAGGATTTCAAAGCACGTAAGAAGTTAAAGCCCGACACCGAAGCATTTTTTGAAATCACGCGGCGCGGACAAGAGGCTGTTTGGCTGGCGATGCCTTCGGGTTCGAAACCGAATCGAGTGAAGGGCGCCGTGATTCGCAAAGGCGAATCGCTCGACATCCGTGAACGCGATTTTTCACCGCTCTACGAAGTTTTAAACAAGCTAGTGCCAGATTTGAACATCGAGGGCGCCACCATCTTAAAGGATGATCTGGTTTTCTTTCAACGGGGGAACGGCAAAGGGCGAATCAACGCTTTGATTTCGATCAGTTTGGTTGAATTCATAGAGGGCTTCAAAAAGTCATCGATCGATGCCTCGGCTTTTCGCGTGTTTCCATTGGACTTAGGTGAATGGAAGGGCGCCCCGATCACTTTCACAGACGGCTTCGCGTTTCAGGGGAAATTGATTTATTCAGCGGCCGCCGAGATGACAAATTCCACCTTCGACGATGGTGACGTCGTGGGCTCGGTGATCGGTATTTGGGATGGTCGCGTGGCACGAGAATTAGGGCGGGTCGAAGG
>JBEIHA010000045.1:0-14417 GCA_040381635.1 Pseudobdellovibrionaceae bacterium | reverse complement strand
GGAGCAAGCAATGAAAGGTATGGGCGGCGGCGGAATGCAAGCCTTGATGAGACAAGCCAATCAAATGCAAACCCGCATGAAGAAGATGCAGGAAGAGTTGGCCGTAAAAGAGTTCGAATCCACTTCCGGTGGCGGCGCCGTGAAGATCGTGATGTTGGGCGATTACAAGGTCAAGTCTGTGGATATCCAGGACGACGTGATTAAGTCCGGTGACAAGGAAATGCTTGAAGATTTGATGGTCACGGCCATGAACGAAGCGATCCGGGTGGTTAAAACCACGTCTGACGCCGAAATGGCCAAGATCACCGGTGGATTTTCCGTTCCGGGAATGTAATGATATCCAACATTGATGCTACAAAAAATTCCATCCCTTAATCAGCTGGTGCACGAACTTAGCCGCCTTCCCGGAATCGGTCCGAAAACGGCTCAGCGCTTGGCTTATCATCTGCTTCGTTCACCGAATGAATACGTGCAGTCTTTGCGCGATGCTTTGCGGGGCGTAAAAGAAAAAATCAAAGAATGCCAGGTCTGCTTTTCGTTCACCGAAGAGGACGACATGTGTCACTTCTGCAAAGATCTTATGCGCGCGAGCGACTCGTTGTGCGTCGTGGAGGACCCTGCGGATATTGAGCGCATCGAGTCGTCGGGCTCGTTCCGCGGACGTTACCATGTTTTGCACGGCGCGATTTCGCCTTTGGACGGTATTGCGCCCTCGGACCTGAAGATTCAAGCTCTATTGGACCGTTTAGAGCCCGGGCCTGACGGCACGCGCGAGGTCCAGGAAGTGATTTTGGCTCTCGACGCCGATTTGGAAGGCGACACCACGGTTCTTTACTTGGCAAAGATCCTAAAAGACATGAATATCAAAACATCGAGAATCGCCCACGGTGTTCCCATCGGCGGCGACATTGATTACATTGATTACAGAACTTTGGGCCGCGCCATCGACAACCGGGTAATCGTTTAACATCGCGGACCGCATGCTTGCGGTCCTTAATATGCAGACCGCACGTTTGCGGTCTTAGGGAAAAATGTCGTTTATTAACTACAACGCCAAAGAGATTCACTGCAAGATCGTGTACTACGGTCCGTCGCTCGGCGGTAAAACGACCAATCTTCAATGGGTTTATCACCAGACGGCCTCACCCGAAAAATCAGACTTGTTTTCTTTGCCCGGCGATGTCGAACGCACTTTGTTTTTTGATTTTTTGCCTTTGAACGTGGGCGAAATTCGCGGATTCAAAACCCGCTTCCACTTGTACACCGTGCCTGGCCAGGTGGTTTACGATGCTTCCCGAAAGCTGATTTTGAAAGGCCTCGACGGAGTCGTCTTCGTCGCCGATTCACAAAGCGAGCGTATGGAAGAAAACCTGACGTCCATGGATAACCTGAAGAAAAATCTTGAACAGCAGGGCTACGACATCAAAGACATCCCGCTGGTTCTTCAATACAACAAACGCGATTTACCCAATGCCGTTCCTTTAAACGAACTGCGCAGCGCTTTGAACAAATACAATTCCGTCGACTTCGAAGGCACGGCTTCCGAAGGCAAGGGCGTTTTCGAATCCCTGCGCACGGTTTCGAAGTCCATCATTAATGTTCTTAAGGGCGGGGATCTTTAATTCTTATAGCCGTACCACGGCGGTTTAAGCCAACATTGTCACCCCCGCGAGGGTGGCCTCTCTCACCTTTGTCCGCGATGCGGCCTTGAATTTGCTTAAATGGAAATTGAGGAGGTCGGCATGAAATTCAAATTTCTTCTAGCCCCCGCCCTTCTGCTCAGTGCCTGCGGCCGCAGCGATCACCAGAACGTGAATCAGTTTCCATCGGATCTCACTTCGCGCGAAGCGGTAGCATACCCCCCCGCACGGCGGCCCGAGGCTACGAAGACACCTGGTTCCCCGGCAGCGCCTCCCGCACCGCAGCCGATTTTGCGGGCTGAGGTCACGGCGCAAGCCAAGCCGCCGACACCGCAGGAACAAGTTAGAGAATCATCCAAATCCGAGGATCCCCTCGAAAACCAACCTCTGCCGATCTTTGAAATTTCCTCGCTCCCCCCGCGCGACACCTCGAACGAGACGGAATACGCGCCGATGGAGGAAGAGGTAGAAATTCCGAACCCAAAGCCGCCCATTCAACCTCCCCCTACCAGAACTCCAAGACCCGCAGAAACTCGCACTCCACCCGTTCCAGTCGCGGCGCCGCGACAGATGGAAAAACAGCTTTTGGATTTGATCAATGCGGAACGCGCCCGACAAGGCATAGCACCTTTGAAATTGAGCCGCGCGCAATCGAAGGGCAACGCTCAGTGCATGGGCAGCGCGGGGCACTCGGAATTAATGGCCCAAAGCCAGCGCCTCAGTCATGATAATTTTCCGCGCAATATTTGTTTACGCAGCGATGCCAGTGCCGAGAACGTCGGTTACGCCACCGGCGATGAGACCCGCGCGCTAAGAACCATTCACCAATCGATGATGAACTCCGAAGGACATCGCGCCAACATTATGAGTCCGCAGTACAACACCGTGGGCTTAGGTTTCTTTTACTACAAAGGTACGCTGTGGGTGACCCAGAGCTTCCTAAGGCTTTAGCGGTGTTCCGAGACACCTTACGCGAATCGCCTCTACATCCCGAACAGCAACGATAAATAGTAAATTTCGTTTTGCATGCGGACCGGGCGGTTGCCTAGGGTTTCCAACTTCTTGGTTTGCATGATCGCTTGGCGTGCGGCCAGGCGGATGCCGAACTTGTCGTTGAAGGCAATTTCGACTCCGCCCTCACCGTAGTAGCCCGAACCCATGATGACGTCTTTGGCTTTGTAGTCGGTGCCTTGGGAATTTAACGTCGAAATTTTTGTGCCGTAAGCCACTTGATTGTAACTGCCGATCCCGCCGCCTTCGATATAAGGACGAAACCAATAATTGTCGATCAACTTGAATTTCAAACCCAAAGTCGCCTCGTACATGGTCGACTTGAAAGGGACGTCGTTCAAAGAATATGTAGTGCTCGACGATAAATTTGAATAGTCGTAATTGGCAATTCCTTCGGCGCTCATGTAGTTGATCCCGAAAGTCAGATACAGATGAAGAACGTTGAAGCCACGCTCTAAAGCTGCGGCGAAATAAGTGCCGCGTTCGAGTTTGTAATCTAAGGCCGGCGAATGCGTTTTAAAATCGGCAAAACCTACGCCGGCGCTACCGCGAAAGCCCAAGCCGCCCGTTGGGAGCGAAGGCAGTCCACGAATGCTTTGCGCCTGCGCCAGCGATGAACTTAAAATCACGCCAAGAAATAAAAGTGATCTGAACATGCTACGAACCTCCACCTTGATCTTCGACTTAAACCTGTCTTATCTTGAGATTCCCCGGACCTATCTCAGACGTTCATCCAGGGCATTCAATCCATTTACACCGTCCAAGAGTTTTACGCTCATCTAATCAATAGACACTTCCCGCCCGGTCCCACGTTTGCAATTCTCCAACTTGGGGAATGTATTTGGGGAGGTCTAATGTCTATGCGCCTTTTTCTATTGGCGGCCGTGGTGTATTTCGCACCTAAAGCCGTGTCCGCGAAAACGATCGAAACTGAAACCTTGGTCGCGCCGATCGAACAGTCCGAGGTCGAAAGCGACAATCAGCCCGAGGAAATCACGCATAAACGTGGCCTGGCCGTGCACATGGGTTTAACGCCCACGGATGTCCTCTTCGGCAAGCCGCGCAGCTTCCGATCCGAGTCGTTAAATAATTTCGGCTTGGATCCCATCACAGATGAAGAGCCCTAGAAACCGTGCTATGCCTGCAGTCACATGGAAAACGTTCTCCACCGTATTCAAAAACTCAAGCGTGAACGAAACGCTTTGATCCTGGCCCATTATTACGAAGACGGCGCGATCCAAGATTGCGCCGATTTTGTGGGTGACAGCTTAGCCCTCGCTCAATGGGGCGAGCAAGCCTCGAATCCCGTGATCTTGATGGCCGGGGTCGTCTTTATGGCCGAGAGCGTGAAGATCCTTTCTCCTGACAAAATGGTGCTGGTGCCCGATATGAACGCGGGTTGCTCTCTAGTGGATCATTCTCCTTACGATAAATACCTAGCTTGGCGGCACGCTTATTCCGACGCCATTTGCGTGACCTACGTGAATTCTTCGGCCGAAGTGAAAAGCATCACGGACGTCTGTTGCACCTCTTCAAACGCCGAAAAAATCATCAACGCGATCCCTAAAGATCGCCGCATCCTCTTTGGTCCCGACCGCAACTTAGGTCGCTACCTTGCTAAAAAGTTGAATCGCGAGATGATTCTTTGGCCAGGCGCCTGCCAAGTTCATATTCTGTTTTCCGACCGCAAGCTTTTCGAAATGAAGTCCGAACATCCGGACGCGGTGGTGATCGCGCATCCCGAATGCGATGAAGTGGTTTTGAAGTACGCGGACGTGATCGGTGCGACCTCGCGCTTACTGGATGAAGTGAAGAACAATCCCGCTAAGAAATTCATCGTGGCCACCGAGTACGGGATCTTTCACCAAATGCAGAAGGCCCGCCCCGATGCCATTTTGATGCAGGCTCCGGCAAACAACTGCGCGTGCAACGAATGTCCGTTTATGAAAATGAATACGCTCGAAAAAATAGCGGTGGCGCTTGAAACATTGAGGCCCGAGGTGAAAATCACTAAGGCGCTTTTAGAAAAATCTCGCACTAGCCTGACCCGGATGATGACTATTACCCGCGGGGAAAGGGTTGAATGGCCGCAGGTTTTCAAAGGCTAATTTCCCTGGTGCACAAGCACCATCCCGACTTGCGTTCCCAAGGAACGGCACTTTGGGGGGCCAAGGAAGCCAGCTATCGGCATAACATCCGCGCCTCCATACAAGAGATTCTGCAGCCAGAAGAAAAAGTCGACGACCTATCTAAGCCCCCGAAATCAAAAAAGTGGTCGATCAGTATTTCGCACGCCGCAAACTTCGGCGGCTGGGTGGCGCTCCCCTTGCCCGCACGCATCGGCTTTGACGTCGAAGAAGGAAGCCGCATCTCCCCGGCCGTGATCGAACGAATGAGCACCCCGCAGGAAATCACCGACTGTCCCTCCCCCGCTTTTCTTTGGTGTGCGAAAGAGGCTTACTTCAAGGCACTGGCCCAAGATCAGCCGCAGGCGATCACGCAGCTGAATATTCTGGATTGGAACAAGTTGGAATCTGATTTTTATTCATTCAAGGCCATGCCTCACAAGCCAGGGCAGGGTTGGATCTTGTCCGCCGAGCCATTTCTCTTCGGGGTTTGCGTCGTTTAGCCCCATTTGTCCCAATTCGGGATGCAAAATGATCCTTAAACTTTGGTCCAGAAGGTCCGATGAGACTGTCAGCTGATACACAAAGGACTACAAAATGAAAGCTGAACGCAGAATAGCCGCCCGCAAGACCGTCGATCTGATCCATGTCAACGAACTCACCTCACTTTCCAGCTATTCTGTGATCGCTCGCGAAGGCTTGATCGTAGATGCCTCGCAGTCAGGCTTCCTATTAAGCGTAGAGCGCTCGGCATTGATCCCGAAAGAATACAAAGAGAATCTGACCTTGGCTAATCTCGTAGGCCACCAGGTTGTAATGTATCTGCCGCAAATGAATTTAGATTTGGACGGTACGATAACCCGGGCCGATCACGTGGGCAAAGGGCGTTTCGAAATCGCCATCACGTTTTCCCCGGAAGTTCCCGAATACTGGCGTGGCTGTTTGGTGGATTTGTTGCCCGCACCGGGCGAAATCAATAGCGAAGATTCGACGTCTTAATTAATCGATCGCGAGCAAGCGACTTTTCATAAGTTCAAGAGCCTCGTTGTAAGAGCGAGGCTGCTCACCCTCGCACAAAGCTCCCCATTCAATCAAAGCTGCGAGCTCTTTCATCGCGGCGTTTTCTTTTTGCTTATCGACACCTAGGTCCGACACAAGCTTTTGTGCAAACTCAGAGTATTGAATTTCGTCCGAGATAAAGGAGAAGTAAGCTTGGTACAAGCGATGGGCATCATACAGGCGTTTCAGTTTATCGCCCTGCAATGCTGAATAGGCCCAGGATCCGCCCCCAAGTACGGCGCCAAGGGCGCCGCAACCCACGACCCCCATGACGCTTCTTCTTAGAGCTATACAACCGACTCCGGCGACTCCGCCGACGACGGCACCGACCATCGCTTCGTTCTGACGTCGCTGAATTTGAACATGAGTCTTAATGAACTCGGTATTCGCTTTACGGAAGGACTTCACGCATGCAATTTCCTCTGCCGTGGCCGAAAGACCAGTCACGAGAAACAGAGAAAGAAACGCTCCTATTGTACTCTTCATATCGGGGAATAATTGCATTTCAAGTGCCATAAATTGTCGCTACCAGATACGGTTTGTTTACTTCTGGCGGAATGCTCCCGTTCATTTCGTTTTCGCACCCTGCATATCTTTCAGAAAACTAGAGATCCACGAAGCCAGTCAAATTCTGTTCCGACCCAATAATGATGTTGTAATGCAGGGGCAAAAACCAAGAAATGGCCTCGCTCATCGAACGAAAATCTTTGGGTTTCAGATCATTCAAGGATTCCGCCGAGAAAAGCAAATCCACCACTTTATAGTCAGCCGTGGAAAGCACCGTCACCCGCGGTGCCTTCATCCCCTGCGCCACCAAGAATTCACGCATCACTTTGCGTACGAACATGGGTAGGTATTGCTCGGTCGGAGCCCCCACGATCATCTCTTCATTGTCGGCAATGATCACCGATCCGGCTTTTGGGGTTGGCCCGGTGGTCACGAACTGCCGGTTCATGGCGTAATTCCAAAGCATTCCGTAAGTAAAAACATAGTCGGGCAGCATTTTATGCGTGTTGAGCGCCAAGCCAATCCCGCGCGTAGCAGCCCATTCAAGGACTTGGAGAAAGGGCTGATCTGCCCCCGGCGCGCTTCGAACCAACAGATAGGGCCAGCCATCCGGTCCCGCCTTAGCTTGCTCTTCGGCCACCTGGACTTTCGCCTTTGGAATGAGGCCTAGGAAATCAGTCTCCCATTGATCGTCGCGCTTTGATTCCGGTAGCTGAAGCAGTTGGTCTAAATCCATGGGCAAGAGTTACCGCCACAATCCTCCAGGAGCAACGGCAAATTGCCGATAACCCTACAGCAACCAGAGGAGCACAACATGACCGGCAAGCCTAAGAATTTCTCGCAAGCCATCGACGATCTAGAAGAAGACAAATCATCTTCCGGTAACGGTGACTTTCAATCTCGTTTGAAATCCGAATTCCACAAAATGGAAGAGACTTTGGCCTCACTTCGCCCCCATCTGGACGACCTGACCGGTAAAGTCAGCAATGAAGCCAAAAGAGCCAAGAAAAAGGTCGAGGAAAAAGTAGAGGAGAATCCTTGGGCCGCAATCGGCATCGTCGGACTGCTCTTTTTTATCATCGGCTTCCTGTTCGCCAGCAAACGAAGAGACTAGCTTTGCGTTTCATCTGGCGCTTGGTCTTAATGCTGATCCGTCAACAGGCGAAGTTGCGCCTCTTGACTGAGGTCAAGAAAAAGGGCGCGATCGCCTACCTGCGGGCCGTTAATGGTTCACGCCGCTTCCTAATCGGAGCGCTGGTCGCGTTCATCTTATTGCAGTTTATGGTGTTGGCCGGCTTCGGCGCGCTGATCACCGGATTTATGTTGTGGGAAGCGGATCATGCTTTAAAGCTACAGATTTTATTTGGTATTTTCGTTGGACTGTTCAGTGTCCCCGCCCTATTCCTATCGTTTTTGTTTTCCGAAAGGCTTTGGTACAAGGCTTCAGGCGCCGAAAAACTCATCGACGCCGTTCGCAAATCCGCTTAGTTAGACTTGGCGATTCGATCAGCCGCGGGAACACTGGGGCACTTACCCGCGCTCTCGGGCACACCCATCCATCCACGCAAATCCGAAGTCTTCGGTAAAATTTTACGGCGAACAAGTTCCGAGGCGTAGCTTTCGACATCGCAATACGTACCGAAATTGGATTCGGATTTACTAGCGAGATCCACGAATGGCACGTCGCCCACAAATGATGCTGCTTTTTCGATATTCACCGTCAAGTTATTAGATCTCCACTCGCGTTTAAAAAGACTGCCTTTGCTTCTGATGTAAGCATGGAAGATCTCTTCAGGATTACGAACGATGTAAGAGTGAGCTTCCTTCATCGCCGTCTGGAACTTCAAGACTTCTTTTGAATGACCTTCGGCATATTTTGCATTCACAATCAGCAGTGAATGTGGAATTCGTCTGCCGACATACTTCTGAATGATATTTGCCTCCAGAACTCGCATTTGATCCGTTGCTAGAAAAAACGCCATAGACGGCAGATAAGCCGTTGTCGCGGCGATCTTTCCCTCAAAAACTGGACCAAACTTGTCGTTGCCATTGCCTCGACTAACTTTGACATCATCCAACGACATTCCGTGGGCTTCAAGCATCCGAGCTGTTGCCAAAAAAGTCGGAAGCTGACCGAGCCGTACTGTTTTCCCGCGCAATTGTTCTATCGACTTCAATTTAGATTTTTTCGGTACCATAATGTGAGTGTCATATTGGTCTCCGAAGCTGGACACATAAAGCGCTTTTGTTTTGCTTCGGTCCCCGCCGCCCGACAAATAAAATTCGATCGTTGAGACACCGTAAGTGCAGTCGCTGCCGTTCCCCGAGACTTTGTCCGCTACGCCGTAATCGAGGAAGTGCCTTGTTGCTTCCCCTTGTGGCGACCGCCCTTTGATGCCGGCCAATCTCGCTTGAGATACAAGCTTGACTTGGATCCCCTGCTTTTCGAAGAAACCACGATCTCGAGCTATAACCCCTAAGATCTCCATAAATTCGGATCGACCCTTCGGAATGCATAAATTGATCTTCTTCAGATCTTTGGCCGACGGAGTTTGTGAAAACGAGAGAACCAGCAACGCTGTTATGATTTTGAATTTCATACTTGTATTCTGGGAAGAATGTTTAGGAAAGTCTAGCTCAAACATAAATCTCAAGCCAAAATGAGAATGGAAAAGCCCACCACAAACAGGACGAGCGCGGTGAGCAAATAGGAGCTTGGCCGCTTGCGATAATAAGCGCACTCCATCGCGGAAGTAAGTATAGGTCCAACCACTCCCAGCGCGGACAACGAGGCCAGGTGACCGATCTTTACTGCGGTTAAGTAGAGAAAGAGGGAAAGAAAAGTGCCGAGAGCGACCGCGAGGAAAGCCAGACGGCGAGAGCTCTTGTCGAGTTTAGTCCAGCCCTCACGAAGCTTGAGCGGTCTAAAAAAACTGAACGCGGCAAAAAACAACAAAGCGCCGGAACATCGTAAAAAATTGGCCTGAAAAGCATTCATGTCCTGCGCCTGGTCAAAGGCCCAGCGCGAAAGGATCAAGCCACCGTTGTCGAAAATGACTCCGGTGAGTGCGGCGGCCAATCCCGGAAGTTCCCAGTGCCCGGCTTCTCGAAATTTTTCGAGAGAAAAAGTGAACAGGCATCCGACAAAGAAAATGACCGCAATCATTTTCATACCGCTAATTTCTTGGCCAAACATAAAGTGAGCGGCAATACCGATGAAAAAGGGTTGAAAGCCGAATAAAATCAGAGTTCGCGCGGCGCCCATGCGCGCGTAAGCGTTTAACAGAAAAACGTCACCTATCCCCAATCCCAATATTCCACTGAAGACCAGCGCCAGCACCACGGAGGAAGAAATGTCCACCCAGATTTGGAAGATCAGCACGGTTAAGCCGAATAGGCTCCAAGCCACTAAGGCTTTGAATGCATTCATCCAAAGCGGAGAGACTCGGCGCGAGATCTCGGTAAAAATAAGGCTTGCGGCCGAAAAACTGGTGCTCGACGCTAGCGCCAACACGTAAGCCAACTGAGAATTTATCACGAGAGTTTATAGAAGCTTGAAGCCGACGGACGCAAGATGAAAAGGGTGAAGCCGGCACGGGAGTCCTAACCATGCCGGCTTCTTTTAAGGGGTTCTGCTCTGCTCTTGCTCTTGCTCTGACAGGTAATCTAACGCAGGTCCATTAACGTGAATTGAATTCGCCATTAAAAGTGATTCACTGTTTACGCACCATCGCCTATGATCCAATTGTTCGATAAAAGAGGAGAATGTATGCCTTCCATGCAAAAACGAATCGCTTTCGTTACCATCTTGGTCATCATTGCCGTGGGTACTTTCATTTTCCTTCAACCTGAACCCGGCCCCTGTCGACAAATTCGCGCCGCCTGCGAAGCGCAGGGTTTCAAGCGCGGACGTACGCCCGCTGAGCGCCAGGCTTTCCAAGAAAACTGCTTTCGTCCGCTTCTTGAAGGTCAGCCGGTCCGTGACGCAAAAGTGGATCAAGATGTGGTCGCCGCATGCAAAGAGCGGCAGGGTAAGCGCCGCGGACGCAACCGCGGCGGTAATCCGAATGGTCGTCCTTCCCAGGACAGTCAAGAAGACCAAGAAGGCGACGATGAAGCTTAATGGTCGAAGCTGACTTCATTTTATGCATTAAGACTAGACCTGGTGCGCGCGCCACCAGCTAAGCTAATTCTTATGAAATACAAAGCACTGGCTATTTTCGGCGTCTCTTCGATCCTTCTTGGTTACGGTTTATTGAAAACGGGGGGACGCGTGATTCATGTCGAATGCGAACGCACCGAAAGTCACTTCCTGCCGGTTTGTCACGTCGGCGAATATTTGATGGGGATTCCGAATGGCCCCGCGCGCACCGTCGGTGAAATCACTCAGCTTGCCAATCATGGCAAAGAAAAGCGTGAATTCTTTTTGATGCAAAGGCTACCCAACAAGAAAGTGGCCCCCATCACTTTGAACAAGGTCAGCGCGAATCGCCCGGCGGATCAGGAACCGGTCGCTTCGCTCAACCGTCTCGCCGATTTTTTTCGGGAGCCCAACGAACCAAAAATCAAAGTGGAACTCGCCAACGAGGCTGGCAGTGTGCCTCTCGGTATTTTATTCTTTGTTACCGGCCTAGTGATGGTCTTCATTTCACGGCGCGCTCGGTAGCGGCCCGCCGCGCCATCAATAATCGATTGCCTAGAGCGCCCATTGGCACGAAAATCAGCTCATGAAAATGCTGATTGTTTGTCTATTTGCGGCCCTGCTTCCACTCCCTCTGTTCGCGGCCAAAAAGCCTGAAGTTTCAGTTTGCATACCGGACGGGCGTTCCGAATTTTTGCAAGTCTTAGTGACCACCGCGAGTGACCACGGATTTTTTGCCAAACGGAACTTGAAGGTGAATGTCGAACGCTCGATGAAAAAAAATAATAATGATTGGAAGGTGAACGGCGGAAAGATCGTCAAGCCCCGACTACTGGATTACAAGGTCGGCAATTACGTGGCCGAAGGCGATCCCAAGTGCACTTTCGGCGCTTCGAATACCGAACGCTTTATGGCGGACGAGCGCGGACTCTCGGAAGTGGTGCCGCTTTTCGTTTCGAGCTACGGCGAGCAGTATGACACCCACCTGCTGGTGCCTCTCTCTTCGAAACTTAAGGGCGCCAAAGACCTGCGTGGGAAAAAGTTGCGTATCGGCCAACTGCCCACTTACGTCGCCATGATGGGTCTTCTTGAATCCGAAGGTATGACGGTCAAAGACGTGAAACTCGAACATGGATTCGGTGGTAGCGAAAAGCTGGCCGCCCTCAACGACGGGCGCTTAGACGCGGCCACGGCCTACCTCCCTGGTATGGCCTACCTGCTGGCCACGGGCAAAGTGAAGGTGCTCGAATCCAATATCGTTAGCCGCTTTGTCGCAAAGCGAGTGCCCCATTCTTTATTGATCGTGAATAAGGCCTACGCGCAAAAAAATCCCGCCGTAGTCTCCGCCTTTAGCGAAGCCATCAAGGAAAGCCACGACTACGTCATGCGCAATCGTTCGGAAATTTTCTATTCTTTCGCGCGCCACAACGACATCGGCGGTGAATGGGAAATCAAGGCCACCGACAAAGCCGATATTGAAAAGGCAGCCTCTTTCGTTGGCCAGGTGTCGCTGACGGACCTGACCAAGGATTCGACTGATCGTGACCAAGCCTACTGCGACTTGAAATTCTATGGCGGCATTTTGGTTCAGCGGGGATTTATTGAAAAGCAAGTGGACCTGAGCGGATGGCTTGGCGTGAGGCCCGAAAAATCCAACGCTTGCCCAGTTCAGAACACCGTCGCTTCGAAAACTTCGATGTAAGGTCGATCGGCCGAAAGCGATTTTAAGAATTCCACGACGTCTTTTCGCTGTTGCGCATTGATTTTCACCACCGGTAATTTTGTATCTGGCAAGCGATCAACGCCCACCTGAAACGACGGGCTGTAAAAATCCACGACCTGCTCTATCGTGTCGAGGGTTCCTCTATGCAGATAGGGCCCGGTGTATTTTAAATTCCTGAGCGTCGGCGTCTTCACCCACTTCGACTTTTCAATGTGAATCGGAACAAACTGACTTAAATTATTGGTGGCTGGGTAGCAGCGGGCGCGCAGTTCTTCGTCGCTGAAGTTCGGACCGCTATGGCAGGTCGCGCACTTGAATTCATTAAAAAATAAATTCATGCCGCGCACCTGCTCTGCGCTCATGGCTTTTTTATTCCCCGCTAAGTAGCGGTCATAGGGCGCTTCGCCCGCTTGCAGAGTGCGCTCAAAAGCAGCGATCGCGCGCGAAATTTTGCGGGCGTCCATCCCGTCCGCACCGAAAGCCCGTTCAAAAAGTTGGGGATAGGCTTCGTCCTCGCGTAGCCGTTTGATGATCTCTTGAAAATCCGCGGCCATCTCGACGCTCGAGGTGATCACCACCACGACCTGATCTTCTAGCGAGTCGACGCGGCCATCCCAGAACTGTCGTCGGGTGCCGTTACGGTTAATCAAGGTGGGTACGTTCCGCTCACCACTATCGCCGTGAACCCCTTTCGCTACCCTTTCCCCATTGGTGAAGGCGCGCTCGGGCTTATGGCAGGTCGCACAGGACATTTTGCCGTTGGCGGATAGCCGCGGATCGAAGAAAAGCTTCTTACCCAGATCGGCGATTTGCCGAGGATTTTCGTTCCGCTTGGGCGCGGGCATTGAGGAAGTACAAGCCGCCGCACCAAGAAGCGCCGTGAATGCTAAAAACCGCGATATCATCCCCACAATCTACCGGGAGAAGCCGTTTAAATGCAAATGGGAGCAAAAAAACTGGCTGACAATCCGTCGGGCCTCATTGTACTTATATTGCCTCTTCGCCATAGGGAATTAGCTCAGTTGGTAGAGCGCCACCCTTACAAGGTGGATGTCGTCGGTTCGAGCCCGGCATTCCCTACCATTTACGACAACCTGCAACTCTTGGACATCCAAGTTATGATTTTCCGACCCAGCGTCAGCTGGAGCGGGATTGTTGCGTCTGTGGCTTGCTAAATCAATGACAGTGGAATTCACTTTGTGTGACGTTGACGTGGCATCGAGGAAGCCAGTTGAGTTGAGACCGTGTTTCAGTCGGAACTCGATAGAGAGACCCTTCGGTGTCACGATCACCCCCCACAGAAGGTCATTGAGCAGACTCTTTTTCGCCATCGGCGGGGCCTTTTTCCAGCCGCGTTTGAACGCTTCTAGGCGTTCTTTGAGATCGTCGATGGCATCGGCAGCGTCACTGTTTAAATTTTCAGTGGCTTTGAGTTGTTCGAGTTGCTCCGTCAGAATTTTCTTTTTGCGGCCGAGATCTTGAAGCTCCTGCGCTACGAGCCGAATACCTTCGGAGTCCGCCTCCATCTCTGCCTGAATTTTAAATGTGCGTTGAATACCCAGATTGATCTTTTGTAGCTCCATGCTGATGTGGGACTTCTGTCGCTTCAAATCCTCAGGCTTGATGGTGATACTTTGGCGAATGGTCTCGCCCACATTTTCAAAGTGACCAGCTTGCAGCAACATTTCGCATAAGTGTTCGGCGATTGCTGTCTCGATCTCATCGGCCGAGTGTCGCTTGTAGGTACATTTGATGAGGTCGCCCCTCTTCTGCGAATGGACGTAATAGCGGTGAACTTTGATCTTACCGTGGGCCGAAGAACCAACGAGAGTGCCACCGCATTCCCCACATTTTAGTAACCTTGAGGCAATGAAAATTCGGCGATCAGCACCATCAAGGCGATTGCGCTCTTTCGCCTTATTGTCTTGCAAGACAATTTGAACATTGTTGAACATCTCTGCAGAGACAATAGCCGGCCAACTTGCTGGGACGACGGCGTACCGTTGCCAAGGCTTCATACGGCTTTGATCTTTATGCCTATTGAGCTTGTTCACTTCCTTTTGTGCAACGTAGGCCGAGTTCTGAAGCACGAAACTTAGAGAACCTATAGTCCAACGCCCCTCACTCACGAGACGGTTTCTAGATGAGGGACGGGCCTTCGGCTTGATGCCTTTGGCCTCAATAGCTGCAATCGTGCGGCTGAGTGTTCT
>JBEIHA010000044.1:0-14515 GCA_040381635.1 Pseudobdellovibrionaceae bacterium | reverse complement strand
TTCGCGCGGCGAAGGCTTTGCCGGGGGAATTTAGGGAAAGATTAGGCGAAGAGCGGACGGCTAAAAAAAATGAGCCCCGGTTAGGGCTCATTTCTCGAATTCAAACTCAATTCTAAATTACAGCTTAACATCCGGGGGAAGCACAACGGTATCGATCACGTGGATCACACCGTTGGTCGCTTTGATGTCGGCCTTCGTGACTTTCGCGGTGCCGTTCAGCTTCACTCCACCATCGGTCGTGATGTTGAGGTCCGAACCCGCAACGGATTTAGCCGTACCGGCCATTACGTCCTTAGCCATGATTTGTGAACCAACCACGTGGTAGGTCAAAATCTTAGTCAGCGTCGCTTTATTTTCGGGCTTCAACAGTTTCTCGAGAGTTCCTTTCGGCAATTTTTTGAACGCTTCGTCCGTCGGGGCAAAAACCGTAAACGGACCAGCACCCTTTAAAGTGCCGACCAGATCAGCGGCCGTCAACGCGGCGGCCAAGGTCTTAAACTGACCAGCACCAACGGCGGTATCAACGATGTCCATAGTGGAAGCGGGTACCATTTTCTTAACGGCTTTCGCGTCGTAGGCGAGCGCCCCGTGACTTGAAGCAAGCAGTAGAACCGAAATGACTAACGTTTTCATGAGATTTCCCTTTGTGTTAAGTGATCCTTAACTAGATTCTTAGACTCATTAACCGTCAAGTCATGATTAAATGATAAAAGAAAGGGCCGGTGGATTTCCGCCGCACTAATTCGGCAAAGCCATAAACCGAGCTTCACGCAGCTTTATGGCTCGATTCACACTCTCCATCGCCGCGTCGCGGGCTTCAGTCGAACTGAACTGTGTGCATACGGGAACATCTTGTGAACGGTAATTCGCCGTTAGCTCTGCGTGGCGGGGCCTCATAACAGACGAGGGTGAAAAGGGACGTCCTGTTCCTCGACGCCAGTTTGAGCGAATTTCTAGACCGCCCATTCGCGGTTGCAATCCTAAGGAAAGCTCGTCGTGATAAAGAGCGCGCGCGTCCGCACCGGCACCGTCCAACAGACCCATGCGAAAGTAGGGAGCATTCAACGAAACCGCCGTCACATTGGCCTTAGTACAAAAGGGAATCGGGATTAAAAAGACCGCCGGGAATCTTGTGGAACCGCCGTAGCCTGAATCCATTTCGCCGGCGATGGTTTCGAACGTCCATTGAATTCCGCCTGGTACTTGGGCGACGGAGTTCAACAGTTGATCGACACGGGAACGAACGGCCGTGCGGAACTTTTCGGCGACGCTGCTTTCCATAGTGACTCGGGTGCAATACTCCGCCGGCGGCGCTTGATCTGGAACATCCGCACAATGAAGTCTTTCGGCCATGCCGTAGTCGTTCTTCATAAACTCTGGGGTTTCAAAGAACAATGCCCGCAATTTTTCAACCTCGTCCGTTTTCGTGGTGGAAAATGTCCACAACGTGTTGATCAAACCTTGGATGTTCTGCATATCGCCAGGTACGTAAACGGCGCTGCCCGAATTCCCGGGCTTTACGGTGCAGCCGAACAAGGCCACCCCTAAAGATTTATCTTCGGTGCCGCCGGCGAAAAGTGCCATGCGCGGTTTCGTGTTGCACACACGTTTGTTTAGATCAAAAGATTGAAAGTCCGTGTCCCAATAGGTCTGATCAATCACGTAAGAGATCAATTGATCCATGCGAGCGGGGATGTGCCTAGAGATATTCTTCGGTACGCCTGGCATCGCGCGGTCGAGTTTATAAATCGCGAGATCGCGGTCAATCCCATTCATGGCACCTTTTTTATCGTAGGTTTTGCGAATCACGTTGGCGACCACGGACGGCTGGCCCGAGGGGCCAGATTTGATAAAATAAGCATGACTGTAATCGGGTATTTTATCATCGCAGTGGGCATTGGTGATGATCGTGTCGGGGGCAATCATTGTGGCCGTGCAGCGCGAGAGCTCGTAGCCGCGACCACCACGCCGACCAAGAATCAAAACACCCGCCGCATCCGGACAGTCCCCCGTGGGGCAAGTCACTTTGACCGTTTGCGGAGTCCAACCTAATCCGACATCGGCCTTATCGCTTTGCTTGCCACCACAAGCGCTGAGGCCCATGGCCACCAGTAATAGTAGAATGTGTTTCATGTTTACCGGGTAGCATGCCTAAACATGGGGCGCCAAGTAAAAGCGGAGAAAGGTTTTACAGTGTAATTGCTGACCGGCGAATCCGAGTGGGGGTACGAGTGCGTCAATTAACTCTGTTTAAACAGAGTTGGGGGGAGGGGGGGGCCGGCAACCGTAAACCGGATCCCCTCCAGCCATCAATTCCAACCAAACCACAAAACGAAAACGGCGAGCTCTTGCAAGACCATAGTCTCGTCGAACTCGCCGTCTTTGTGGGCATTCTTCCATTTAGAAAGGAGGCCGATATGTTGGATCTCACCGATTCAAATTGTTATCGACTTCATTGGCGGATATTTAAAGTCCAGTTGTGGTGTTTGTTCCTTACCCACAAGCTGATTTTACTGTGCGCCAAATACGTTCTTTTGAACACATTCTAGATCGTTAAGGGCTTTGTGGGATGGCGGGTTCGGCACTACTTGATCGACTTAAAATCAAAAACTTCAACGCGATTACGACCGTTTTCTTTGGCCGCGTAAAGCGCGCGGTCCGCGTAGCGAACCATGGCGCGGGCGTCGACCTCTTCTTCGTTTGGGTTAGCGATGGCTAAACCTAAAGAGGCCGTGAGATCCATAGAGAAGTATTCATTTTTGAAGGTGCCTTCGTCGATGCGCTGGCGCAAGCGATTGGCGAAGGTGGTTGCGCCCTCCAAACCGATTTCGGTTAAGACAACTAAGAACTCATCCCCGCCGTAACGGGCACCGAAATCCACCTTACGAATGTTTTCGCGAATCATTTTGCCGACTTCGGTTAGAACGAAAGATCCGAACAAATGATCGTGCTGATCGTTCACGCGCTTGAAATGATCGAGATCCATCATGATCACCGCGACCGAGCGGCCGTATCGCCTGGCACGGTTGAGTTCGAAATCCAAGCGCTTGTAAAGCGATCGCATATTGAACAAACCGGTGAGGTCGTCAATGTCGATAAGCTCTTTCAAACGAGCATTGGCCTTTTGTAAGTTGTCGTTCAAATCTTTGATCCGCAATTGCGAGCGCACGCGCGACAAGAGTTCTAAAACTTGAAACGGTTTGCAAACGTAGTCATCCGCACCGGCATCTAAGCCCCGGATCACGTCTTCGGTGCGCGAGTTCGCGGAAACGAAAATCACCGACGCGTATTCGTCGCGCACACGAAGCTTCGCTAAAGTTTCTAAGCCGTTCAATCCTGGCATATTCACGTCGAGCAAAACCAAATGCGGATTCCACTCGTTGATCACCTGAAGCCCGGCGAGGCCACTTTCGGCTTGGCGAACCTGGTAGCCCTCGTATTCGAGCGCTTTGGAAACAAGCGTGCGATTGATGTCGTCGTCGTCGACCACCAAAACTTTGCGCGCCTTGTTTTCTACCGGTGAAGCCATTTTTTATTCCTTGATGCCTTCGACCATTAGAATAAATGCGAACTCTTTTGCCAAGAGCTTTAGCGCTTCGAAGCGACCAGACGCACCGGAATGCCCGGCCTCAAATTCGGTATACATCAGAAGAAGGTTCTGATCGGTTTTATGCTCTCGCAATTTAGCCACCCACTTCGCGGGCTCCCAATACTGGACCTGGCTGTCATGATAGCCCGTGGTAACAAACAAATGGGGATACTCCCGCTTCTCAATATTGTCGTAGGGCGAGTACTGCCGCATGTACATGTAATCGTCTTTTTTGCGTGGATCGCCCCATTCGTTGTACTCACCGGTCGTTAGTGGAATGCTTTCGTCCAGCATGGTGGTCAAGACATCGACGAAGGGAACACCCGCCGAAACGCTCTTGAACAAATCGGGGCGCATGTTCATCACAGCACCGACCAACAGGCCTCCAGCCGAGCCCCCCATAATGTGCAAATGTTCAGGCGAAGTGTAGCCATCGGCGACGAGCTTTTCGGCCGAGGCTATAAAGTCGGTGAAGGTGTTCATCTTAAATTTCAGGCGGCCGTTTTCGTACCAGTCACGGCCCATTTCACTCCCCCCCCGGATATGTGCTTGAGCGTAGACGAATCCACGATCGCACAAAGAGAACGCGGCGCTAAAGAAATTGACCGAATTGCTTAAGCCGTAAGAACCATAACCGTACAGCAAAACGGGGTTTGAACCGTTAAGCTTTAAGCCTTTACGGTACACCAGCGAGACTGGAACCAAGGTTCCGTCCTTAGCTTCCGCCCAAATGCGTTTCGATTCATATTTCGAGCGATCGTAGCCAGGAACAACGCGCTCTTTTTTGAGCACGCGCTTTCCGCTCGCTAAATCTTCGTCGTAAACCGAGGGCGGTTGCACGAAGGATTCGTAGGCGAAACGCAAATCGGTCGATTTGTATTCTTCAAGTCCACGTAAGGTGAGCTCATAGGTCGGATCATCGAAACTTAGCAAGCGCTCTGCCGCCGTAGTTCTGTTGCGCACCCGAATCTGGCCGAGGCCTTTTTGGCGCTCGCTTAAGACGACGTAACTTTCGTAAACCTCGATCTCTTCGCGTAAGATAGCGGGATCATGGGGGATCACTTCCTTCCATTCGTCTTTGGAGCGCGCGTTGACCGGAGCCTCCATCAGCCGAAAGTTCTTGGCCTTCCAGTTGGTCAGGATAAAAAAGCGATCGCCGCCGTCGTCGAGCTGGTATTCGTGCTTTTGCTCGCGAGGCAAAAACATTCTGAACTCGCCTCGCGGATTGGCCGCGTCCAATACCCGCCATTCGGAAGAATCTCGCTTCTGGATATCCATAAAAATAAAATTATGGGTTTTCGTGCTCGAAACGCCGACATTGTAAGTGGTGTCTTTCTCCTCAAACACGAGCACGGGAGACGCTACCCCAAGCTCGAAACGCCATAGCTGGTGCGCGCGCAGAGTTTCTAAATCCTGACGCACGAAGAACAAAGTTTTGTTGTCCTTGGCCCAGGCCATGGCGGGGGTCGCGTTCTCTACCCGGTCGGCCATAGAGGCTCCGGTTTCTAAATCGCGAAAGCGGATTTCGTAGATGCGTCGACCGACCAAATCCACCGCGAAGGCCAGGTAGCGCTGATCTGGCGAGACCTCAACAGCGGCCACCTGGAAATAGTCATGGCCCTTAGCCAATTCGTTCTCATCGAGGATAATTTGCTCGGGCGCCTCCATCGAGCCCTTGCGGCGACAATGAATGGGGTACTCTTGCCCGGTTTGGTAGCGCGTGTAGTAGTAATAGCCCGAAACCAGCTGCGGCACCGAGGCGTCGTCTTCTTTGATCCGCGCGCGCATTTCTAGATAAAGTTTCTTTTCCAGATCGGCGACCGGCGCCAGCGCCTCTTTGGAGCGCTGATTTTCTTGGGCCAAAAACTTTAACACCGGCTCTGAGTCGCGCTCGCGCATCCAAAAGTAATCGTCGATGCGGATATCACCGTGGATTTCGTGTTTATGGGGAACTTTTGGTGTGGGAGTGAACATCTTGGGCGCTCCTTTGAGGTACAGATTGTGCGCGAAAATTAGAGCCGCGATGAAGAGCGCGGCGCTCATTAGTGTTGAATTCTTTGAAGTCATCCGGCCAAGACATACCCTATAAAGGAGCTTGTCAATTTGTTGACTCCCGGCGGCGCCTCCCATAAATCTTTTCTTCGATGTCATACCCACACCAACAGATCGATCAAAAGTGGCAAGAGGCTTGGGAAAAAGCGAACTGCTTTAAGACCGGTGAAGACACCTCCAAACCCAAATTCTACGCGCTCGACATGTTTCCCTATCCTTCAGGTGCGGGTTTGCACGTCGGTCATTTGGCCTCGTACACGCCCACGGACATCGTGGCCCGTTACAAGCGCGCGCGCGGCTTTCAGGTCCTGCACCCTATGGGATACGATGCTTTCGGACTGCCGGCCGAACAGTACGCGATCCAGACGGGCATTCATCCAGCAGAAACCGTGGCGAAGCTGATCGAAAACTTCCGCCGCCAACTGAAGTCCTTCGGTTACTCTTTCGACTGGGAGCGCGAGGTTTCGACCACCGATCCGTCGTTCTACAAGTGGACGCAGTTTATTTTTCTTAAGCTCTATGAAAAAGGGCTCGCTTACCAAAAAGAAGTCCCGGTCAATTGGTGTCCCGCTTTGCGCACCGTCTTGGCCAACGAAGAAGTCATCGACGGCAAATCCGAGCGCGGCGGCCACCCCGTCATCCGTAAGCCGATGAAGCAGTGGATGCTTAAAATCACGGATTACGCCGAAAGACTGCTCGAAGGCTTAGACCACGTCGATTGGCCCGAACGTTCAAAAGAAGGCCAACGCAACTGGATCGGCAAGTCCGAAGGCGCTCTGGTGAAGTTCAATTTGGAGGGCGCGCCGTACCCTAGCGCGGATAAAAATTACGCTACGCAATTTCCAGTTGAGGTTTTCACCACCCGCCCCGACACCTCTACGGGGTCACATTTATGGTTTTGGCGCCCGAACATGGCTTAGTGAGGCAAATCACCACCCCCGCACAAAAGGCGGCGGTGGAGAAGTATGTGGATGAGGCCAGCAAGAAATCCGAAGTCGACCGCAAAGCCGCCACCGACAAAACCGGCGTTTTCACCGGCGCCTTTGCGGTGAATCCCTTGAACCAAGAGAAAATCCCGGTGTGGATCGCCGATTACGTGCTCACTGATTACGGGACTGGCGCCATCATGGCCGTACCGGGGCACGATGCGCGTGATTTTGAATTCGCGAAGAAATTCGATCTGCCGGTCAAGCGGGTGCTCGAAAGCGAATCCGAACTGCCGTTCGAGGGCGACGGAGAGCTCGTCAACTCGGATTTTTTAAACGGACTTTCGAAGCCCGACGCGATCAAAAAAATGATCGATCATCTGGAATCGAAGCAGCTGGGCACCAAACAAGTGAATTACAAACTTCGTGATTGGCTGTTTTCGCGTCAGCGCTATTGGGGGGAGCCGTTCCCGATCGTGCATATGGAAAAATCAGGCAGCCGGGGCCTTAAGCTCAATGAACTGCCCGTTCTTTTACCACCGACCGCAGATTATGAGCCGACCGAAAAGGGCGAAGCCCCTCTCGCGCGCATAGAATCCTTCGTGAACTACACGGACCCCGCAACCCAAGAAAAGGGCCGTAGAGAAACCGACACAATGCCCGGCAGCGCGGGCTCGAGCTGGTATTTTCTGCGTTACGCCGATCCAAAGAACGATCAGGAATTTTGTTCTTTCGAGAAGCAAAAGTACTGGATGCCTGTGGACCTCTACGTCGGTGGGCCCGAACACACCGTGGGCCACCTCCTTTACGCACGCTTTTGGCAAAAGGTGCTGTTCGATTGCGGATTAGTGACCCACGATGAACCCATTAAAAAACTAGCTCACCAGGGTACGATCACTGGGCCCGATGGCTTTCGTATGTCGAAATCGCGCGGCAACGTGGTCAATCCGGACGAGGTTCGCGAAATCTACGGCGCCGATGCGACTCGCCTTTACATTTGTTTTCTTGGGCCTTTCGACAAAGACAAACCCTGGAACACCACGGGCATCGACGGAGTAAAGCGCTTCCTGGATCGCACTTGGCGCCTAGTTGTGGACGATGAAGGCAAGGCTTTACCCTTCCAAGATGAAGCTCCATCCGAAGCGCTGAACAAACTGTTGCATAAAACCATCAAAAAAGTGGGCGAAGACTTAGAAGGTCTGAATTTCAACACGGCAATCAGCGCCATGATGATTCTGGTCAACGAACTCTATTCGCAAAATGTGCGGCCGCGGAGGGTGCTTACCCCGCTTATGCAACTCCTCGCTCCGCTGGCTCCCCATATCGCCGAAGAACTTTGGAGCCACTTAGGTCAAAAAGGTTTTGTCTCGACAGCCCAGTGGCCTGACTTTGACCCCGTACTGACCTCTGACGACATCGTCGTTATGGCCGTTCAAGTGAACGGGAAAACCCGTGGAACCATTGAAATCAGTGTAAATGCGACCGAGGATGACGCCATGGCTTCGGCTCGCGGACTAAATGCAGTGAAAAATGCTCTCGATGGAAAAAATGTTGCAAAAATCATCTATAAGCCCGGTAAGATTCTAAACATTATAATCAAATAACTCGGACCGTGGCAGGAGAAGAAAAGTTCAATGAACGAATGGAATACCCGAAAATCATCTGATCTCTACGGTATAAATTATTGGGGCGCGAGCTACTTCCGCATCAACGAAGACGGGAACGTCGAAATCAGACCTTCAGGCCAGGCTGGCCCAGGCCTTGACCTCTACAATCTCGTTGGTGATTTGATGGAGCGAGGGATTCGTATGCCCATCCTGCTGCGCTTCCCCGATATCATCAAATCTCGGATTGAACTCTTGGCCGGCTGTTTTGCTCGGGCGATCGAAGAAAACAAATACAACGGTGTTTACAGCGGCGTTTATCCGATTAAGGTGAACCAGCAGAGGCACTTAGTCGAAGAAATTCTCGAATTCGGCCAGAACCATCGCTTCGGCCTTGAAGCTGGCTCCAAGCCGGAGCTGCTGATCTCTCTCGCGCAAATGGACACGCCGAACGCATTGATCATTTGCAACGGTTTTAAGGATCAAGAATACATCGAGATGGCTTTGATTTCGCAAAAGCTCGGACGCACCACCATTATCGTGGTCGACCGTTACAGCGAACTGCAAATGATCATAAATGCTTCGAAGCGTTTGGGCATTCGTCCGCTGATCGGCTTCCGAGCAAAACTCAATACGCCCGGAAGCGGCCGGTGGTCGGAAACTTCGGGCGCCAAAAGCAAATTCGGTCTGACGCCATCCGAAATTGTCCGTGGTGTCGACCACTTGCGGTCTGAAAATATGCTCGACTGCCTGCAGTTGATCCACTTCCATATCGGTTCGCAAATTCCATCGATTCAGGCGATCAAGGGTGCGATCAAAGAGGGCGCGCGCTTCTTCACTGAGATCTATGCCATGGGCGCAAATCTTAAGTACATCGACGTGGGCGGCGGTTTAGGCGTGGATTACGACGGCTCGGGCAAATCCGATTCGTCGACCAATTATTCGGAACAAGAATACGCCAACGACATTGTTTCAGTTTTGCAATCCATCTGCGAAGAAAAGAAAGTTCCGCATCCCGACATTATCTCTGAATCAGGTCGCGCGCTCGTGGCCCATTCGACGGCTTTGGTCTTCGATGTTCTGGGTCACAATGAAGTGACTTTGCGGGATCATATTTTACCCACGGCGGACAAAGAAAGCCGCTTGGTTCAGGACCTGTGGGACATCTACCGTTCTTTGAATGAAAAGAACGTGAATGAATACTACAACGACTTGATCGAAAAGAAGCGCGACACCTTGCAGTTGTTTACCTATGGCGTTTTGTCTCTCGAACAAAGAGCGAAGGCCGAAGATCTGTTCCGCGCTATCGCGACCAAGATTGTCGATATCGCGCGCACCAATTCCGAATTGGACGACATCAAGTACGCACTCGAACAAGAATTGTCGGACTCCTATTTCTGTAATTTCTCGGTATTCCAGTCTCTGCCCGATTCGTGGGCCTTGGATCAGCTGTTTCCGATCATGCCGATCCACCGTTTGAAAGAGCGCCCCGACCGCCGCGCGGTTTTGGTCGACATCACTTGCGACAGCGATGGGCACATCACAAACTTTATCGACACAGACACGGGTGGCGAACAAAAGTATTTGGAAGTGCACACTCTGGAAGCCGGTAAGCCTTATTATCTAGCGGCATTTATCACGGGCGCTTACCAAGAAATTTTGGGCGATCTTCACAACTTGTTCGGCGACACCGATGCCGTGCACGTTTCGCTGACTGAAAACGGTGGCTATCAAATCGATCACGTGGTCGAAGGCGACGACATCAAGGAAGTGTTGGCGTACGTGGAATACAACCGTCTCGATTTGCTCGAGCGGGTGCGCAAAGCTACGGAGAGCAGCATTCTCAAAGGAACGATTTCGCGTTCGGAAGCTCGACTGTTGCTCGAGCATTACGAACGCGGTCTCTCAAGCTACACTTACCTGACGGAAGAATCGGCGATGCCTTTTCAACCGCAAGTTAAAAAGGAGTCCACTCATGGCCCAGTCATCGCAAACGGGACCGATCACCAAGTTCATCCAACAGAACTATCTGCATTTCAACGCGGCAGCACTTAAAGACGCTGCCGAAGCCTACAAAGCGCATTTGGACGGCGGCGGAAAGATGTTGGTCACTTTGGCCGGAGCGATGAGCTCGGCTGAACTTGGTATATCGCTGGCCGAAATGATCCGTCAGGACAAAGTCCACGCGATTTCGTGCACGGGCGCGAACCTTGAAGAAGATATCTTCAACTTGGTCGCGCACAACGATTACGTCCGCATCCCGAATTACCGCGAATTGTCCGTCGATCAAGAGATGGAATTGCTGGCCAAACATTTGAACCGCGTGACCGACACCTGCATCCCAGAAGAGCAGGCGATCCGCCGTATCGAAAAACAGATTCTTTCAAAATGGGAATCCGCCACAGCCAAGGGCGAATCTTACTTCCCACACGAATACTTTTATCAGATCCTGAAAGACGGCTCTTTAGAGAAGCACTACCAGATTGATCCCAAAAATTCCTGGATGCTGGCCGCTTGCCAAAAAAATCTGCCGATCATCGTCCCCGGCTGGGAAGATTCAACCTTGGGCAATATCTTCGCTGGGCGAATGCTTCAAGGCAAAATCAAACGCGACTGTTTGAAAATGGGCGTGGACTACATGGTCGAACTAGCCAATTGGTACATGAAGACCGAAAACAAACAGGGTATCGGCTTCTTCCAAATCGGCGGCGGGATCGCCGGTGATTTTCCAATCTGCGTGGTTCCAATGCTTGAGCAAGACTTAGAGCGTGAAACACCGAAGTGGTCTTACTTTTGTCAGATCAGCGATTCGACCACTTCATATGGATCGTACTCGGGCGCCGTGCCCAACGAAAAGATCACTTGGGGCAAGCTGGATAAGAACAGCCAGCGCCACATCATCGAGAGCGACGCTTCGATCGTGGCTCCGTTGATTTTTGCTTATGTTTTGAATCAGTAGACAGTGAAGACCGCGGGCCTGGAGTAGCCCTCGGCATTGGCGAGTCGCAAGCAATGTCCTGCGGCTTGTCCAAACGTACTCGACGTGGACGCCATCATTTCCTTCAATTTCATTTTGCACTCATCGTTGACGTAATTGATGCCAATGTAGAGCACCGGTTTTTTCTTAATGCTTATGGCGCGCTGATCAATCACGTAGGCTCGAATGTCGAACTTACCGTTGATTTCCGATTCTCCGACCTCGACGATATGGAATTCTGCGGACTCGAACTCTCGCTCGATCTCAGAGAACAGGGTGCTTAAATCTTCCGGCATAGATTGCGTGCGGCTAAGCGCCGGCAAGGTTTGGGTGAGAACGATTTGTTTTTCAGCCACGGATTTCTCAAGGGAAGTGACATAGGTCACGTGAACTTGATAATTCGAACAAAAGACTTCCAGAACTTTCAGCTGCCCCCGAGTGCCCGAGGCGATTTTTCGTGCCGCCGTTTGCGCTGCCTCAGCACAATCTTTTTGGTTGGAATAAGCAAAGCCCGTGTAAGTTCCTAAGTGTCCCGCGGCCGACGTTGGAACACTGAATAAAATTGAAACCAAAAAAGCGAATTTCATAACTATCCTACTGTCCAAAAAGGCTGTCGAAAAATCCGCGCTGACGAGCCGGGGGAGCATACTGCGGCGGAGCATATTGTGGTCGTGAATTGTAAGCCGGCGGACGAAGGTCTACGGGTCGATCCGACGGATAATAAGGATTGCGACGAGGAGGATAGGGATTTCCCCACTGATCGTATTGGGGTGGCTGCTGTTGCTGCATACGACGTTGCTCACGCCATCGGCGCTGGCGCGCACGTTCGCGAGCGGCAAAATCGCTGTCTGGGTCAACGGAGGGATCATTTTCCCCGACGTAGCCGGGCGGACGTGGCGGATACGAGCGACGCTGAGCCGAGTCTTCGCCGAACACGTCGGTCGCATCGGGAACCTGCCCCGGCGCCCCACCCCCCGGGACTCTTCCGGGTATCACGCCTTGATTGCTTGACCGAGGAGCCCCGCGCGGACGCGGAATTGTGCGTAAGCTTTCATCCTTATTTTCCAGTGCCGCCAATAAATCTTGCAGACGCTTGTTCGGATTCTGATCAAAATACTCGGTCATCTTGCGCAGGATATTGGCGAAGGTGTGATCCGTCGTTGCTTTAAAATCTTTCGCCGCAGTTTCGAAGTCGTTCATGATATCAACTTTGCGCGCCCGAATGGGCTGCCGATTCATCACAATCCAGTTGTCGACCGGGCGCTCTAGCAGAAATATGTATCCCGTGTCGTCACCCTCGGCGGTGATCGCGACCACGACAAAAAGGTCGGTGGTAAAGGATTTGAATTCCGCAGTTGTTTGTAAGTCTTTGGATGGAAAACTCTGTCTCGCGCCGTCGCGCAAATCGCCTTTGATCACAACGGGTCTGTTTTTGTGAGTAAACTCCAGTTCGAAACGAGCATTTCGCTCCCACGTGAAGGACTGAAGCGAAGTCTGGGCCTGAGCGGTAAATGAGGCCAACAAAAGCCCCGAAAAAATGAAAAACCCTAAGCGCACGATAGTCCTCCGAAGACCGGGCTGGCGGGAACATCACATCCCTACCAACCGTGAATTTTCAACCCGGTACGTCAAAAGATTTGCCAGGGCAAATTGGGCCGGATCGAAAGTAGTGAAACAGAATCAATTTAGGTGGTGATAACGCAAGATCTGTTCCAGGGCGGATTAGTCGATATGCATATTCGTTTTTTGAACCACTCTTGAACCCGAGGGATCAAACAAAACCATAGAGCGAGCCGGGGCTCGGCCAGGCGATTCTTCGTCGACGTAAAATTGGTAAACGAAGATCAATCCCTGGCTAGCCGGATAAAGAATCAAGCGCGGGATCAGGGCGGGATCCTTGGCCAATTCCACTTTTTCGATGACCGTTTGTTGGCGCAAGCCGCCGTTGGGTTTTCGCCGATAAGCTTCAAAGACATCTTCAAATTTCCACTCCGTCTTCACTGGTAAGCGCGGCTCACTTTGCAAATCGTTTTGCACCCGCCGCAATTCACCGTCTTCAAACAGAAGAGCGAGCGTGGAACCATAAACGGGATAGCCCGCGAGCATCTGCTGGTAGGTGACTTTCGTGCGTGCGGCCTTTGATGATTTCGCGAAGACCAAATCACCGGCCGGCACGTCGAAAATTTCTCGGGAAAAGGATTTAACAAAGTTGTCCGCTTTCTCAAGCTCTTCCTTGCCGTTCAATTCGAGCTTACCGCCACTGTAGGTGCGCACTCGGCCGGTGAACGGATCGCGAGCTTGCGCCCAGTACTTCAGGGGGGAAGTCGCCGCCACGGAACGGGACGGGGGAATGGTATTCTTAGCATTGTCCACTTTTGGCTTTCTTGGCGATTCGATGTTCGCATTATGGGAGCCCGTCGGTCTTTGTGAATCGGCAGACGGTCGATCAGTCATCCACCAGAGGAGTGCCCCGGTAAAAAGTGCGATGACGCCGATAAATATGAAGCGTGAATTCGACTTCATGGGTAGACCCTCAGTTCAAGATCGCCGGCGCACTTTCCCGCCACGTTGGCATCCCGTCCGACGGTCAGGGTTACCGGAATGCTTTTCTTGATGGGCATATCATCCATGGTGTTCATGCCAACCAATTCCAAAGTGAAATCGTAATTGCCCGCCAGTGTGTCGGCCCCGACTTTGACCGCAAACGCCGCGTAGATAAGTGAGGATAAATAGGCCGGGCTGCTGCGACTGCCGAGAGTTGCGGCTGCGTAAGAAGTGTCGGCCGGAAAGTGCGTGTACGTTCCATCTTGCGCACCCGGCAGAATTTCAATTTGCGCGGCGGGCACGGAAGTGGTCAAACGCGCCGCCACCGTTCCGATCGCGACTCCTGTGTTGGTCAAGTTCATGTAAAGGACCGCGCTTTCACCCGCATCGAGTGCTCCGTCGCAATTGCCGTTTTCTTGATATCCGGGGAAGTCATGGGAATCGATGACATAGACGGGCTTAGCGGTCACCAAGCTGAGCTGGTTGGCGTCGTCCTTTCGTAAGAGTTTGCGCTCATTCAAAACGCTGTCGATCAAGGCTTCGGAAATTCCTAGAGCCACGCCTTCGGATTTTACAGACTTAATCACTTCGGCGAAGGTCGATAGGATTTGCATGTTTTCTAAAACCCGAATTCCTAGTTTTTGAAGAGTGTCTTTGTTTACCCCGCCTTGAGCCAGGCCTTTGAAAACCGTACTAACCACTGTGCTGTCCTGATGCCTCTGGCCCGTTCGACTTAATGGAAAATCTGGCACCGATTCTAAATTGCGAAGTCCGGCGAACGGGCGGACCCTAAATCCAGAAGCTTCATAAATGGCAGCCCCAT
>JBEIHA010000043.1:0-14556 GCA_040381635.1 Pseudobdellovibrionaceae bacterium | reverse complement strand
GTCCTCAAATGAGTTCCTAAATAATAGTGATTCAAATAACTTTTCAGATAAATTTTCCTTTCTTCCCTTTCAATTAACTGCCTTTGTTGAGGACAAAGTGAACTCCCAAAATTCTACACATAATAACTCTTACAGAAAAATTTATAACCTCAGTGAATATGCTCTCGCTCAACGAGAGCCGAATATGATCACGCTTACGTGCTTCAAATTGTTTATTCGGCTCTGGTATTGCCAATGGGCTTGGCCCTTAAGCCTGAGCTTGGGCCGGGACGTGCTTCATCGCGGTCTGACAAATGCTTGCGAACGCATTCACGTCGTTGATGGCGATATCGCTCAAGACCTTGCGGTCGAGTTCGATGCCGGCTTTTTTCAAAGCACCCATCAGTACAGAATAGCTCGTGCCGTTCAATCGAGCCGCCGCATTGATTCGCTGAATCCACAAAGCGCGGACCTCGCGTTTCTTGGTGCGACGATCGCGATATTCGTACTTCAACGCGCGATCGACTTTTTCGCGAGCGTGGATGAAGGAACGTGAGTTGGCCGATACGAAACCGGCGGCTCTTTTCAATAATCTTTTGTGACGACGACGGGTAACTACCCCACCTTTAACGCGCATTTTTCAATCTCCTTCTTAAGGCAACAGACAACGAATGATTTGGTATTCGTTCGCTTGATCAACGTAGGCAGGTGCACCGGCCAGACGTTTACGTTTAGAGGATTTGTTGCTCAAGATGTGGCGCATACGTGCTTGCCCGCGCTTGATCTTTCCGCCGGCCTTTGCGCGAAAGCGCTTCTTTGCCCCGGAATGGGTCTTCTGTTTCACTTGTTCACTCCTCAACGACCGTAGGCGATGACGGATTAGCCGGCATTCTTTGGAGCCTTACGAAGTTGCAATCCAATGGAAATACTGACTTGCGGGAAAAGGAGCAAGGAATCTCTGTGTTTAGCTAAGATTCCTTGCAAATATTGCAATGCATTAATTGGAGCTCGAAAATCACTTCCACCGTTCGTTTTCCGCGACGGCCGATGAAAGTAGCTTGGTGCTCGCAGCGCTGGCCTCGAATCTTTTAGTCCGCGTCATGGTTCGGCAACGGTCGCGGACCAGCCAAGTAAGATTAGCCTTATAAAGTGTCAGCGCTCTTATATTGGTTGGCACTTTGGCCCTCTCGCGAACAAACTATCTAAGTTGAATCATAGACTTAGCGATTCCCGATGAATTTGTCAGAGGCCGTCTAACCCCCGATCCCCTACCATCAAATCATCAAGGGGGATTTATGAAATTGGTCATGGCGATTCTGATTATGCTAACGATGTTTTCTGTTTACGCGAAGGCTGAAGATAGCGGCTGTTCGAAAGCCGAAAAGCATTTTGTCACTTCACTGAAAGACTTTCGTTTGAGCAAAGGCTTTTACTGCCAAGCCTACCTGAACTGCGCAACCGCCTACGGCTTCCCGTCGACCACGATGAACGTCGATGTGATCTTAAGCGTCCCTGGGGGCGAAGACCCTGGCTACGACAGCTGCATGGCGCCCTATCTTAAAAATTTAAATGAGTCCGCCAAAGATCTCACAGCCTGGGAACTCGCCCGCTGCGGTGAACACGAGCCCGAAGCCGACGTTTATTATTTGTGCGGCAGCGACGGTTACCAAGCGCGCGGCGGTACGGCCAACCGTCATTTGGCACCGCTGCCTTTGCGATCCCTCGCGGGCCGCTAGGCTTTGAATAAATCTACTTCACAAAACTAGTTAAAACCTGGGCCGAAGCTTCTTTGGCCGAGGAAATTTGCAGCACGTACCTTCTGCCGGCCTGAAGATTGTATTCCACGGCTTTAAAGATTTTCTTGCAGCCGGTCTGCATTTCAAATTGCACCGCCGGTACGATCTGCACGATTTCGGACCCAGCCTCAACCACATCCAGCCACACTTTAGAGCCCAAAGACACGCGGTAAAGCCCGTCTTTCTTTACTTCCATGGTCGCAAGGCCCGCGAACGTCGGTTCACCTTTGCTGAAGTCCTTTTCGGGCTTCGCGGGCATGGTGACCTTCTTTTGCATATGAAGACTCAAAGTGATCCGGCGATCTGCGGGCAAGTTGGCCGTCGACTTATCATCTTGCGCACCTTGCACGCGAATTTCACTTTGATCCCAAATTGAAAACTCTTTCGTCAGAGGCATCGCGTAGTTTTCGCAACCGCCCGACATTTCAGACATCGGTCGCGACGTCGCTACGGACGAAAACAAAAACAAAGAAGCCACCAAAGCAGCTTCTTTAATTCCATTACTTTTCGTCATCTTCATCGCCGTCATCTTCCAAAGGTTCCAGCGGAGCTTCGGGCTTCGCGTTGGTCTTGAGATATTCCTTCACCTTTACCGGGTCGGGAGCGAGCAACAAAAAGGCCTGCTTTCCTTCCACGCGCGGAGAGGTTTCAACGATGGCGATATCGATCAGCATTTTTTCTACTTTACGAAGGGTGGCGATGCCGTACTCTTGGTGCGCGAGTTCGCGGCCCATAAAACGTAAGTTCACTTTCACCTTGTCGCCATCAAGCAAAAAACGCCTGGCGTGGCGGACCTTCACGTCGATGTCGTGATCATCGGTACGCGGGCGCACCTGGATCTCTTTCACCGTGATGACGGTTTGCTTCTTCTTAGCTTCTTTTTCTTTCTTTTTGTTTTCATACTTCCACTTGCCATAATCCATGATTTTGCAAGTGGGAGGAGTCGCCGTGGGCGCGATCTCTAATAAATCCAAACCTCGTGATTCGGCGATGGCCAACGCTTCGCGCGCGGTCATCACTCCGACCATTTGTCCTGTTTCGTCGATCAGGCGTACCTGCTGAGCGTAGATTTCGCCGTTGACTCTTAAGCCACCGTCGTCGCGCTTGCCTTTGCCAAACTTACCGCGATCACCGAATCTGCCGCCGCCGCCTGCGCCGCCGCCACCCGTGGGTGGACCTTTAAATGGACGAATGTTTTGCCTCCTGGTTTGGTTTTCTTTCGGGAGTTGGAAAAACACTTTCCAACTTCCGCTCTTTGATCTCGATGTTCAGCTTTTCGACAAATTCCGCGAAAGGCATACCTTCGATGATGGTTCCGTTTTTCAGACGCACGGAAACTGTTCCGCTGTCTTTTTCTTTATCACCCAAAATCAACATGTAAGGCACCTTCTGCAGTTGCGCCTCACGAATCTTGTAGCCCAGCTTTTCGCCGCGTTCGTCCACGAAGGACCGAACACCCGCCGTTTTCAAGATGTCTTGCAGTTTGTTCGCGTAATCGATCTGACGGTCGGTAATGTTCAAGAGTGCCACTTGGATAGGCGCCATCCAGGTCGGGAAATGGCCAGCGGTGTGTTCAAGATAGACGCCAATAAAGCGTTCCAGTGAACCTAAAATCGCGCGATGGAGCATCACGGGCTGGTGCTGACTGTTGTCTTCACCGATGTACGAAAGATCAAAGGCGTTGGGCATGTTAAAATCCAGCTGCAAGGTGCCCAACTGCCACGGACGTTTCAATGAATCAATAAACATGATGTCGAGCTTGGGCCCATAAAACGCACCGTCGCCAGCATTAATCGTGTAAGGCAAATTCAAACCTTTGAGAGCTTGCTCAAGCGCGCCTTCGGCCTTGTCCCATACTTCGTCGGCTCCCATGCGCTTCGCGGGCCTGGTCGATAAGAAGATCTTGTAATTCTGCATGCCGAGAGCGTTGTAAACCTCGTCGAGCATAGACATGAAATTTGAAATCTCTCCAAGCATTTGGTCGTACCGGCAAAATATGTGCGCGTCGTCCTGGCAGAACGTGCGCACGCGCATCAGACCGTGCATCACTCCGCTACGCTCGTAGCGGTGGAGGCGACCAAAATCAGCGATCCGCCACGGAAGTTCACGGTACGACTTACGCTCGCTCGCGTAAAGAACGCAGTGGCCCGGGCAGTTCATGGGCTTGAGCGAAAAGTCGCGCTCGTCTACCTTCGTGAAGTACATGTTCTCGCGGTAATTTTCGTAATGCCCCGACTGATGGTACAGATCTACGTCGTAAACTTGGGGCGTGATCACTTCGGCGTAATTGTACTTTAAGTACTTGTCGCGCATAAACGCCTGCAGCTGATTATAAACAATAGAGCCCTTGGGCGTAAAGAAGGGGCTGCCCGGCGCCAACTGATGAAAATGGAAAAGGCCGAGGTCTTTTCCCAGTTTGCGGTGATCACGCTTTTTCGCTTCTTCGATGTTGTGCAAATACTCTTCGAGCTCTTTTTTGTCGTGGAAAGCGGTCGCGTACACGCGCTGCAGTTGCGCGTTCTTTTCGTCACCGCGCCAGTAAGCACCGGCAAGGCTTAGCACCTTAACCGTTTTGATTTGCCCCATGCGCTGCACGTGCGGGCCCTTACAAAGATCGAACCAAACGGGACCTTGTTTGTAAATGCCGACAGTTGTTTCGCCTTTCAATGCCAAGTCACGAATTAATTCGGCTTTGAAACGCTCACCCATTTTTTCGAAAGTTTCGATGGCTTTCGCGATGGGCCAATCTTCGCGAATGACTTGTTCGTCGCGCTTCAGGATCTCGGTCATGCGCTTTTCAATTTGCTCTAAATTTTCCGGAGTAAAGGCAAAGGGCGAATCGAAGTCGTAATAAAAGCCGTTTTCGATCACAGGTCCGATGGTCACTTTAACTTCCGGCCAAATCTCTTGGACGGCCTGAGCCATCAAGTGCGCGCTCGAGTGCCGGATCACGTCGATAGATTCCGGATTTTTTTGACTGAGGATCGTGACCTTCTGACCGTCTTTAAGCTTGGTGCGTAAATCTAGAACTTCCGGATGCCCTTCAATCTTGCCGCCGAGTGTGTCTTTGGCTAGGCGTGGGCCAATACTTTCTGCCACCTCGAGAATGGTGGGTTCGTGGTCAAAAGTCTTAACAGAATTGTCGGGAAGAAAGATTCGTACTTCGCTCATTGAATTGATGCAGACACGACTAAAAGGTCGTCACGGTGGTGGCGATGGAAGAAGAGCGAGACTGAAAACTAGAGCGGGTGACCATGATAGAAATTTAGGCCTTAATGACCCCTTAAGTCAATAAGTTAGCAGGTTCCGGTCCACGATATTGAGACCAGAACTCTGCTTTACCAGACCATTTCACGTCTCTCCACCCGCGCCGGCGCGGGTGAACTAAGTAACTGATTTGACTCGACCGAAGTTGCAATCCGAAGCTTTGGTCGTGGTACTGACGAGCCAACCCAAACGCCTCACGTAAAAAATCCAGGGGCTAGGGTACGGCGCGCCTCAGTACACTACGTGGTGGTGATTGGATTCGAACTGACGTGGGTCTTTGACCGGGACTATGGCGTGGGTCCCGAGGAAGCGGGTGACCACAAACATAAACACTCCGGCGAACCCTAAGAAACAGCCGATCTCTTGCCAACCAAAGTGGACCACTTTGGAATCGTAGTTCGGATAGATCAACCAGTACATATCTACGTACTGCATGATTAAGATCAAGATGCTGACCGCGGCTAAATGGGTATGTGAACGCTTCGCCCAGCGGGGCAAGAGCGCCAAAAAGGGAACCACGAATTTAAACAGCAACAGTCCGGCCGTCACGTAAAGCCACGAACCCGTCACACGGGGAAGATAGAAAATCGTTTCTTCCGGCAAATTGGCGTACCAGATCAACATGTACTGCGAGTAAGCGATATACGCCCAGAAGACAGTAAAGGCGAAAAGGTATTTACCCAAGTCGTGTAGATGATTGTCGTCGACGAAACCCTTGAGCAGGCCCTTTTTCATGCAATAAATGACCATCAAGATCATGCTCGCCATCGTGGACTGAAAAAGGCCTGCAAACAAATAGACACCGAAGATGGTACTAAACCAATGGGCGTCCAGGCTCATGATCAAATCCACCCCGAATAAAGAGAATGAAAGGGCAAAGACCAGCAGAAAACCGATACCCCAACCCACTGCTTTGTTAGTGATGCTTTCGTCGCCGGTCTTATCTTGTTCGATCGAACCACCGATCAATTTATGTTTGAACAGCATCCAAAGTCCGAAAAATGCAAAAATTCGAATCACAAAGAACGTCGTGTTCAGATAAGGACTTTTCAGCTGCAAAAGAGCATCGCCCGCAACATATTTCGGATCCATCCAATGATAGAGGGATTTGCCGCCCAAGAGCAAAAGCAAGGCTCCGAAAAAAGCGAAAGGTAAAAACGCGGTCAGTGCTTCGGCAAAGCGGCGCACGTTCACCACCCAGCCCGACTTAGCGACAAAATTAACCGCCGCGAAGAATAATCCGCCGATGGCCAAGACGAAGAAGTAGAAGTAACCAGTCAAGTAAGCATGCCAGGCGCGCTCTTTGTTCGTCATCAAGGCCAGCACGAAGACGGCGATACCGATGAACATCAACACGGCGCTTATGCCCTTTGATCGTGAAGACACATTCATGGGACCGGGATTTTTAAGGACTACGGATTCAGCCATACTATTTTCCTACTTGTTTCTGTAGTGAGCGCACGTAATTGACGATGGCCCAGCGGTCGCGAGCGCTGGGGATTTGTCCCTGATAGGACCCCATCACACCTTTACCGGCAGTGATCGCGTAGTAGATCCGTCCGTCCGAGTAGGCTTTCGCTTCGTCAGACATTAAGGCGCGCGGTTTCACCGGCATTTGGGGAGTAATCGTACCCTCGTTGTTCCCGGTCGCTCCGAGGCAAAGGGCACAATAAAAGTCGTATTTAGTGTGACCAATAGTCAGCACTTCGGGCGACATATCTGCCGCCAAGGGATTGACATCTTTTTCGGCGCCCGCGGGATCGTTGGCGTATTTATAGGGCGTGTTTCCGCGGGAAACGGTCTTCGCCGGGGGAATTCGCATCTGAAGTTTTTCCGGATCTTTCGGATCCCAGTCCTGCGATTTGATGTTGGGCTGATCCATCATATTTTGGATGAGCTCAATGTTCGTTTGATTCTTGCTGCCGTTACAGGCGGTAAGAAAAAGAGCAACGGACAAGACGAACACCAGTTTTTTCATTTTAAAACTCCGCCTTCTTCACTTCGCCCGCGCCAAGTTCTTTAAACATTTGCTCGAGCTTTGGACCGTTAAAGCCCGCAGATCCTTCAGGAACCCAAAGTGCGAATTTGTGTGAGGTCAAAGCAGGATCAATCACCGGCGGGTCCACTTGGGGCAATCCACAAACAAAGATCAAAGCACCGACCGAGCTAAGGGCCGCAAACAAAATGGTCAATTCGAACATAATAGGAACGAAGGCCGGAAGCGACCACATGGGTTTACCACCGACGATCAACGGCCAATCCACCGCCGACGCCCACCAAGTAAACCACGTGCCGAAAGCAAAACCCGCAAGTCCAAAAGTAAAGGTCACCCAAGGAATAAACGAGCGCGGAATGCCAATGGCTTCATCGATCCCGTGCAGGGGGAAAGGCGAAATGGCTTCGATCTGCGTAAAGCCCGCCGCGCGAATCTTGGCTGCGGCTTCAACCATTTGGTGTTCATCCATCCAAAGTCCGGCCACGCCGTTTCGGGATGTGGGACGTGCTTTCTGAATCAGCTTCTCAATGATGTCCATGTTTGCCCTCCGAATGTCCCTTGTCGCCGTGTCCATCATTTCGTCCCACGAACAAAACCGGCTTCACTTCCGACATCGAGATCGACGGAAGCACGCGGATATAAAGCAGGAACAAGGTGAAGAACAAACCGAACGAGCCGAACAAGGCCCCGAAATCGTAGATCGTCGGAACCCACATACCCCAGCTCGAGGGCAAGAAGTCGCGGTGAAGCGAAGTGATGGTGATCACGAAGCGTTCGAACCACATACCGATATTCACGAAGATCGAGATCACGAACATCCACGGAATATTGCGACGGAAATAACGGAACCAGAACAACTGTGGGATCAGCACGTTACAGGTCACCATAATCCAGTAGGACCAACCGTAGGGACCAAACGCTCGGTTTTTGAAGATAAAGACTTCGTAGGCGACACCTGAGTACCAGGCGATAAAGAACTCAGAAGCATAGGCGTAACCCACGAGCAAGCCCGTCGCCATGATGATCTTGTTCATGTTCTCCATGTGGTCGAGAGTCACGTAATCTTTAAACACCGGCAACAGTTCGCGGATGATCGACATCAGCGTCACCACCATCGCGAAGCCGGAGAAAATCGCACCGGCCACGAAGTACGGAGGGAAAATCGTCGTGTGCCAACCCGGAAGAACCGCGACCGCGAAGTCGAAAGATACGATCGAGTGAACGGAGAGAACCAACGGAGTCGATAGACCCGCCAGCAACATGTAAACCATTTCGTAATGATTCCAGTTGCGGGCCGTACCGCGCCAACCTAGCGACAACACACCATAGATGCGCTTACGCCATTTGTTCTGCGCGCGATCGCGAATCGTCGCCAAGTCGGGAACCATTCCGATGTACCAGAACACCGCCGAAACTGTCGCGTAGGTGCTGACGGCGAAAACGTCCCATACCAGGGGTGAACGGAAATTCACCCACAACGGTCCACGTTGATTCGGATAAGGCAGCAACCAGTAAGCCAACCACGGACGACCCGTGTGCAAAACGGGAAATAGCCCTGCGGTCATCACCGCAAAGACGGTCATCGCTTCCGCAGATCGGGCAATCGACATCCGCCATTTTTGACGGAATAAAAAGAGAACCGCAGAAATCAGAGTACCGGCGTGGCCTATACCGATCCAAAAGACGAACGTGATGATGTCCGTTCCCCAACCGACCGGGTGGTTGACGCCCATCAAGCCCATACCAAACCAAACAATTGCACCTTGCGCCAAAAGGAAGATCAGCAGCAAGCCTTGCGCGCCCGCAAGTCCAGCGAAGAAGCGCTTATCCGGGAATCTTTCGACGATTCCAGCGATATCGTTGGATACGGTTTCGTAGGTCTTCTTTCCCAAGACGAGGGGTGATCGTTGAATCATTAGTGACCTCCCCCTTCCGAATGGCCGGGTGCTTTCTTGTCCTCTTTATGTCCATCACCGTGACCGCCGCCATGTCCACCCGCATGCTTGGGGGCCCACTTCAAGTGATCCGTGTTACGCACTTTCACTTGGTAGCGAACCGCGGGCTTGGTGTTGAGCTCTTCCAGCAAAGCGTAAGACTTCGGCGATTCGAAATTCGTGGCAACGACCGAAGTTTTGTCATTGAGATCGCCGAAGGTAATAGCGCCTGTGGGGCAGCTCTGCTGACAAGCCGTCTTCACATCGCCGTCCACCAATTTCGTGTCGTTCACTTTGTGGTTGGCCTTCACGGTGCGGATGCGGTGAATGCAGAACGTGCATTTTTCCATAACACCGCGGCTACGAACCGTAACTTCAGGGTTCAATGCCATCTGCCGAGGCGCTTGAATATCGGTGTAGCTGAACCAGTTGAAGCGGCGAACTTTATAAGGACAGTTGTTGGCGCAATAACGTGTACCCACGCAACGATTGTAGATCATATCGTTGGTGCCTTCGTCCGAGTGGACGGTCGCGATAACTGGGCAAACCGTTTCGCAAGGAGCATTGTCACAATGCATGCAAGGCAAAGGTTGGTGAACAACATCGGGATCTTCAGGCGTACCGATGTAGTAGCGGTCCACGCGCAACCACTGCATTTCGCGGCCGTCGATCACGTGCTTTTTGCCCACCACGGGAATGTTATTCTCGGATTGGCAAGCCACCACGCAAGAACTACAGCCCGTGCAAGTGTTCAGGTCGATGACCATGCCCCACTTGTTGCCATTGTATTTGTGCTCGGACCACATGGTCTTCATCTTGTGACGATGCACTTGACCGCCGGGATTCTTCACGTGATCCGCAACCGTTTCTTCGACGACGATCTGTCGCCCTTCCATCACGTGGTGACCTTGCGTGATCGCTAGCTGCGTGACCTTCACCAACGGCTGAACTTTTGTCTCAAGACCCGCGGTGATCGCGCGACCGTCCGACCACTGGGCCAGCATCATCGCGTTTGCACCAATGCCGTCGACGACTTTACCGCCGCCTTGACGGCCGTAACCGATCGCCAAACCAACGACTCCGTCGGCCTGACCCGGCTGAATGTGCACGGGCACTTCCACCTTTTGATCGCCCACGGTCAGAGTGACGTGCTGTCCCTCTTTCACTTTCAATTGGACAGAGTCTTTAGGCGAAATACATGCGTAGTTATCCCAGCACACTTTGGTTACGGGATCTGGCAATTCTTGCAACCACGGCACGTTGGCCATGCGACCGTCGCCGATTCCTACTTTTTGGTAAATCGCTAATTCAAATCCCGCGCGCTTCGCCGTGGGCTTCACATTCGCCAACGTATTGCCGGCGATGCTTCGCCCGCCACCGGAAGCCGCTGAAGTCTTAAGAACTCCGTCCTGTAAAATTTGATTCCAGTTGTCCTCGAAAGATCCCTTGCCGGTGGCTAACGGCTTCCAGCTCGCGGTCAGGTAATCATACCAAGTGGCCGCCGCTTTCGCTTTCGCTGAACCCTTGTTCGCGCCCTTCAACCAAGCCAGCATGCTGTCTTGGAACGCGCGTGTGTCGTGCAAAGGTTGAATCGTCGGCTGCTGAATGCTGAGCGTGCCGTCGAGCGACTGCAAATCGCCCCAGTTCTCCAACGCATGATGATCCGTCGCCACGAAATCGGCCAGTCGCGCGGTTTCGTCGTTACGATCACTGGTCGTGATCAGCATTTCAACGTTGGCTAAGGCTTCGCGGAACTTCGCGCCAGGGGGTAGCGAGTAAACCGGGTTCGAACCATGGATGATCAAAGTTGTGATCTGTTTTTTGTTAAGAGCGTCGATCAATTCACCAATCGGCCCACCGCGAACAACGGCCTTACCCGATTCGATAGTCTTGCCGTCATTTTCCAAAACCGAGTTCAAGAAGTTGGCCGCGACCTGCAAAGCCACGCCGAAGTCCCCGTCTGCCGTCAAACCACCGGCCAAGATCAAAGACTGGCCGCGATTCTTCCAAAGTTCATCGGCCAATTCACCCAGGTTCAAAGATAAATCTTCGCGATTCTTAGAAAAGCCTGAAAGAGCGCGGATCACGCCATCGTCAGCGGAATAGCGAGACTGCTTACGCACTACGATGAGTTCGTGCAGCAAGGCCATGACCACGTCGAGAGATTGGGAGGGACGAATGCGGTAGCGCTTGTCGGCGTTCGTACCGGTCAAAGTCATCAGCGATTCGAAAACCACCAACTTGTTGATGCCTTCGGTGGACTTCTTACGACCTGAGGCAAACTGACGTTGATGAGTGACCGGGGCCACCCAGGTTCCCAAGAAATCATTATTGATCGCCACGATCACTTTTGCTTTTTCAATTCGGTAGCGCGGAATCGCCGCCGATCCATACGACGCCTTCTGCGCCTCCATCAACGAGGCGTAAGAGACGTCATCATATTGATAAATCTTGCCGCCAAAGGCGCCCGCGAATTCCTCCATCAAGACTTGAGTCGTGGGTGAGGCGTGGTTGTAAGTCAAAACGGCGACTTTGCCCTTGTTCAATTGCTCGACCACGTTTTTGTCGAGGTCATCCCACTTAGCGTTTATGGTTTCACGATTGGTGCGGTTTTTATTCTGAAGATTGCGTTTGGCACCGGTGAAGCGGTCAGGATCATACAGACGGAGAATATCGGCGTGCGCGCGCGCGGACATGGTCCCCATATTCGCGGGGTGATCCGGATTGCCTTCGATTTTGATCGGGCGCCCGTCGCGCGTGGTGACCAAAATACCAAAAGCTTCCATGCCATCGACGAAACTCGAAGCATAAAAGTTCGGGTGCCCGTGCTGGATTTCCGGGGGCTTTTTTGCGTACGGGATAATCGTCTGCGCCGGTCGACGCACACACCCGAAGGAAGTGAGCGCCAGAGACGCACCCATCAACTTCAAGAAATCACGGCGCGCGTGACCGCTTTGTCCGTCTTCGGACTGCAGCGGGCTCGAGCGAAATTCCTTTTCGGTGAGTTTTAAGAATTCAGGATCCTGGCGCCACTGTTCGAGGCTTAGCCAAGGTTGACCAGGTGAATTGTTAGAAGAATTTTGGTCCATGTGTGCCTCGTCCTAGTAGTGGCAAGTGCTGCAATTGAGGGGAGCTTTGTTCTCGGGTTCACGGTGACAGTTCACACACCAGCCCATCGATAAACTTGAAACCTGCTTCACGACCACCATTTCCTGGATGTTCCCATGACAGGTTGTGCAGTCTTTGCCCGCTTTCACGTGCGCGGCATGATTGAACTTCACGTGATCTGGTAAAAGGTGCACTTTTTTCCAGGGGATGGATTTTCCCGAGTTGTAAGCTTCGGTCAGCTTCTGAATATGAGGACTATCGGTTTTGATCACTAAGTGGCAATTCATGCACACGTTCAACGGTGGCACCGAAGCATGACGGGATGAATCGACACCCGAGTGGCAATACTTGCAATTGATCTGCAAATCGCCCGCATGCTGCTTGTGAGAGTAAGGAATCGGTTGATCTGGTTCGTAACCTTGGTTGTATCCGATCACAACTTTGTTCGTGGACAGTGCCCACACAAACACGGATAAACCGCCCAAGAGACCGAACACGACGACGGCACCTACGATCTTTTTCGACATAGCCCGGACCTTCTAGTCATTACTAAAGTTGCACTACATGTTGCCAACGAGCCGGAGCAAAGCGGCCCAAACCTTATTCTCAGTTAGTTATTAATTAATAAGACCTTGAACTTGATGAGTCATCATTTCGCTGTAGTTTTTTGCCGTCCGTAACGCACTGTTGAAACGTAGGCGACATACAAAAGATGAATCACAACGAAACCGGTCACGTACTCCACACCACCCGCGCCGAATCCGTAGGAGTGAAGGCCCGCACCCAAAACAAAGTTGACTCCGTACCAAGCCATGATCACAAGCGCGAAAGAAATAATGGCGCCGCAAGCGAGTTCGAAATTTTTAAACCATCCCGCTAAGCGCCCATGCAGAAGCGCGAGATAGCCCATCAACGCAATAAAAGCCCAAGTCTCTTTCGGATCCCAACCCCAAAATCGGCCCCAAGAATAATCCGCCCAAACGCCGCCAAGAATTGTTCCTGCCGCGAGTAAGACAACGCCAATTTGAATGCAGCGGTAAATGCTTTGCGCGCCGTTTTTAATCTGCACGGCGTACTTTTCTTCGTCTTTAAGATAGAAAAACAACAGCAGATCGCCGAGCGCGAAGGCCAGAAAAAAAGCGGCATAACTGATAGTGATTATCAGTACATGAGTGGTGAGCCAAAAGGTTGAGCGCAAAACCGGCTCTAGTGGATGAATGCTCTTATCAAGAACCGTGGGAGCGAGATCCGTAAGGATCAAGCAGAACACCGACACAATGGCCGCGCAAAACAGCAACATCTTACTTTTCTGAATTCTTTCGAGAATAAAACTGAAGAGGACGGCCCCCCAAGGGACCCACACCACGGTCTCGTACATATTAGTCACCGGCGGACGGCCGGATAGATACGAACGCACGCCCATGCCGTAAGTATGAAGAAAAAAGCCGATGCCCAAAAAGACCCATGTGGCGACGTCCATCTGGCGGCGCGGGGAGAAATAATTCAAAGTCAGACAAAGAGCGCCGAGCAGATAGGCGATCCACGCCCATTTGAACGGGTGAAATAGGTTAAGGTGCAATTCCCATTTGATTTTGGTCATGTCGCCGTATTTTTCCGGCGCTTGTGCGCGGGCGGCGGCAATAAAGGCCTCGGTGTTGGCTTGAAGCTGTTCGCTGGCGCGAGGCTTTTTGCCGTCCTCTTGCGCGATCGAATCCACAAAACTCTTGGACATCGCCGCGAACGCTTCGCGAGTCGTCCCGTCGATTTCAGTCACGTCTTTCCATTTGTCGGAATTCGGATCGGGCACGAAGCGCAAGGCATGGCCGGTGCGAATGGCCTGAAAGAGGCCCAGCTGATTTTCTAACCGCTGGACCGCTTGATAATAAGGATTGAGCTTTTCTTGGCGACCGCGGATCGAGCTAAGCTCTTGAAAGATCAGCGGCACTCTTTCGTTCGTAAACAAACTCTGTGCGGAAAAATGTTTTTCGGTGGAGGTGATCTTTAAAGCCTCTTTTAGCCCTGCGTGCCGCACTTCGATCAACGGCAAATTCATCCAGTAGTCCGGAACCAGTAGCCACGTGAAGACCACTTCGGTCGGGGCCTTGCTGTCGTATTTTCTTTTCCCGTGGATCAGCTGCAGACTTTCCGCCGCGAAAGTTTCGAAAGGCTTCACACGTCCAGCATCCTGAATGGGAATGCGATTTAAGGGCTCGCCGACATTCGCGAACGTTGAAAAAGAAAACAGCAGAATCGAGGTCAGAATAAATTGAGTCACGGGATACACCTAACTTTTCGAGTTGCCTTTGAGTTTACTGAGCCACTGCGTGCGACGGAAATAAAACAAAACGATTGAGCCAAGAACGATCAACAAAGAACCCAAATACTTCACCCAGCGACCAGGATCATTATTCACCGATAAAATCGATGTCACCGCGCGGCCGGTTTCGTCTTTTTCAAACGAAGCTTGATAGAATGT
>JBEIHA010000042.1:0-14564 GCA_040381635.1 Pseudobdellovibrionaceae bacterium | reverse complement strand
TTTACAAACCTGTGTCATCAAACAAGAAGAGCAGCAGACCGCGATCAAAGTGGAACATGCTTCGTCTCGTTTTGAGGCGGTTGAAACACAGGTAAATCCGATATCAAGCTGATTTTTTATCCAAATCAATCTTGATCGCTTCTGACTTCACAGAAGCAACATGTGTCAATTGCTCATACGCAATAACGAACTTTGTAGGCTTTGGGTGAAGTCGATTAAAAGCAAACAACCTAATGTCTTTTTCAGTGGTCCAAGTCATACTTGTCGTTCGGCCCGCAGTCCTTTCCCACTTAAGAACCGCGGGATGAGTCACATCAAAGCGGTCAGCAAATTGCTCTAATGTCATTTCAGCAAATAGACGAAGAAATCGAATCTCGTTTCCACTAAGACGGCTTGCTTTAAAAACAAGAGCCTCCACGACTCGCTCTTGCAATTCTTTCTGATTCACATCAGGAATCCATTCACCACGAACTTCGATTAGCGGAACATTTAAGAGCGTCACTGGAAAACCGAAACCATAATCTTGATAAACTTTCTGAATTTTCTTTTTCATCCTAATCCTCACGATCTAAATCGATGGCCGTCACAACGAGAACATTTGGGGCTTCGAAGGCCACCACAATTCGCAGGTTTCGATTGTCAAGAGTCCGCCCACGAATCGAATAATCCCAAGCACTATGCTCTTCTTTAAACTGATCTTTCCTGGCCTCGTGATGTCCACCCTTTAGCACAAACTCCACCTCGGGCTTGATGATTTGCCTTTCTTTCATCCGCACGTTCGCATGATGGGAATAGCGTATACGGCCCGACTCAATTGCGGCCGCTACAATCCCCATAATGTCCCTGATTTTAGCGGGCCTCATCCATGTCTAAATGTAACTCAGTTACATTCGAAAATCAAGCCCTCTCTGCCTAATTCTTTAAACAATCGCGCTCAGTGAAATTACGTTGGTTTGATATGGGAGGTCACCCCCTGCCCGTCCCGCACTTTTCCAAAATTGCGGGATTCTGCGGGATTTGACCTGTCACTTAGTTGCATTCGCAGGCATTTCCTGTCCGACTGAGTCACGAGCAACTATTTGATATTCTTAATTAATCAATCATTTCCAGAACTTCAAATCGCATAAAGTGGCTCCTGCCACCCCATCCAATTCAAACTAAAGTTATTTATACAAGAATCGAACGCCAGGCTTCACCTTCGGCGATTTCTTTAATCACTTGGTTTCTTTGAATTAGAAATTTTCTCAAATGCCTTGTGACGATAGGGTCTACTAGAGCACCGACAAGACCGAATGGACACTCCAGCTCAAAAACGTCTTTCATCAAAGTCATGGCGCCGGATAGTTCAAAATGATGGGTATGACGAAACCTCTTAAAGGGTCCTTTAACCTGTATATCGGCGAACATTCTAGGCCTTTCAAATTCTGATATACTGACGGTCATCCGATGATTGACTCCGAAGTGCTTTGCCTCCCAAGTGACCACATCCCCGAGATTCATGAGGCCCTTGACTACACCAGCAATAGCCCTTTCGTTTGTTGACTTAGCGGATGCCAAATGAACGTCAACGCTTCGGCTTAAATCAAAACACCGTTCAATCGGTGCCCGAATCAAAGTTTCCAATTGAAAAATACCCACTAAAAAAAGACCCCGCTCAAGACCAAAAGAATACCGAAAGTCGCTACAGACCAAACGGCGGTTCGCACATGAGTGATATCGAAAGCATATATTGGAATGTAGAGAATCCGCCCATAAAGATAGACTTGTGCTCCGATGGCCGTCACAGAATTATTGCGACCCAAAAATTGAATGAGCACGACGGCCGCAATAAAAAACGGAAAGGTCTCCTTAAAATTTTCAGCAGCACGGTTCAAGCGCCCCGCAATGCCCTTCGGTGGGGGCAGCTCTTGATTTCGCGAGCTAAGGTTCCATTTTACTCCACGCTCAATTGTCACAAATGTCGTGGCTAATAGAATTTGAAACAATCCGAGCAAACTACTCCATATCAACATTTGCAACTCAGGTGTCACCAGCGAACTCCCTCAACTAGCCTTTAATGGTTTCGGCAAATGTTTGATCTTTTTCGCTGCATTATAAAGGTCGACAGCTTTTTGCGCATTCAGCCAAAATTCAGGAGTGGTATTGAACGCAGCTGCGAGCTTTAGAGCCATTTCCGCACTCACACCAACCCGGCCGTTCACAATTCGATTAATGACCTTCACATCACAGCCCAAATGAGACGCAAGCTCACCCTGAGTTGTTCCCATGGGAACCAGGAACTCTTCTTTTAAGATCTCACCCGGCGAAGTCGGGGCTCTCAACATTTTATTCATATAACTCTCCTTAGTGATAATCACAGACTTGCACTTCTGCCGGGCCAGATGCCGTCCACTTGAAAACAATACGCCACTGATCGTTGACTCGAATACTATGGTACCCTCGCAAACTACCGGACAAAGCTTCAAGCCTATTGCCTGGCGGGGCCTTCAAATCTTCAAGAACTTCCGCATAGTGAACCATATCTAACTTCCGTTTCACAACGCTCTTAACAGCTATCCAGCTAGTCCCTTTTTGCGCTTTCCCCGTTAAGAAGAACTGTTCCGTTGCTTGATCTGAGAAGGAGCAAATTGCCATAAATATTTATACCTTAACCAGGTATACCTTGTAAAGGTATTTTAATTTAAGGAGATAAAGTGTGCCTCGAGAAATATGAAATTGCGTAGTCATTTGTAGTCAATACCGAATCTGGTCCAGTGATTTCAATGGCTTAGGCGGCCCCGCACAACCCCATCCAATTTTTCTTCGGAAAATCAAGCCACTCGCCCATTATCGTCGGGACCGCGATTGACTTCAGTTCCGGCCCCTCTAAACTTGTAGTTCAAGGCTAAAGGCTCAAAGCTTACGGAGGTTGCGCGTGGTAAAGATGCAAGGCTTATTGTTTTTGTTGATGACCCTCATTGTAAATCCCGCGACAGCGGATGAATCTGGGAGTGGCTTTGGATTAAGTGCGGGTATGGGGATTCCCTTTTTAACCCAAGGGGGAGTTCATTACCGCCCATCTAATTCCCTCGGTCTTTACTTAGGTTTTAATCAACTTAAATTGAGCGAGGGCGAAGCGGATTTAAACCTGACGATGCCCGAGTTTCATGTCACCTATCATCCTATGGCTGGTGCATTCTTTGTCGGTCTTGGGCTTGGTCAAGAAAAACTAGAGGCCACGGCGACCGAGACCAACGGAATCGACGAAGCGAAAATCGAAGTCACGGCGCTAACCACCATCGCAAAACTGGGCTGGATGTGGGGAGTCGCCAACGGTGGTTTTTGGTTTGGATTGGATTTCGCCTACATTATCCCGTCGGGCGCCAAGACCACGATCACCGCACCCGGCGTATCCACCACGGATCAAGCTTACATCGATGCGGTGGATGCCGCTGAAAAGTTCGGTGAAACCGCCTACCTGAATTTCACTTTCGCGCGTTTCGGTTGGATTTTTTAGTTCAATGAAAATAGCGAGAGGACAAGGCATTCAATGAGCAGCGGCAACCTTAACCGCTTCATCGAACAACAATTTCGACGACAAGCCGAAATAGGTGTCAGCTTTCTGGGGGACAAGATTCAGGTCATTTCCACTAATCCGTCCCAATATTTGATAATCGTGAAGCATTGATATTGAACTGGTCTCTGATCCCTATTTCGTTGGTGGTGGGCTTAACAAACTGTTTCCTTTTGCGGCAAGACGTTGGTCGACAATAAATTGCGGGAATCAAATCTTTCTCTTGGCAGAAATATTGAATCGGAAAAGGTTTTGCGAAATTGATGTAAGCCGCGAACTCGACTTCCGCCAAGACCGCACCTCGTTCGACCGGATCAATTCATCATCTAGACAGACGTCCAGCTTATGTCTCCGCAGTTAAGTGCCGATATTTCCACTGAGGTTTATAAATGCCGCCGAACGCTGAACAAATTGATCAAAGAAAGCATCGTCGCTTAGAGATGAGCGGTTACGCCATGTTGTTCTTCGGCAAAGACTACGAGATCTCCGAAACAATTCAGATCAGTGAAGGTGGGATGATGACCACGACCATGTTTCGCCTAACGGTCGGCGACGAAATCACTATTCACTTCATCGTTGGGGAAATGTACTTACGCGCCCGTGCCCAAGTGATTTATTTAGTGCCCGTACCTTCGGAAGACTACGCCAAGGTCGGTCTGCGCTTTAATAACCTCCTGGAGGAATACCGCAACGTCATTCGCGAATTCGCCAAATAGGGGCTTCACGGTAAGTTGGCCACTTTCCGCCAATCCGATAAATCCTTAATGAGCACGACCTTCGCCTTCAAATTTTCACGCGCCAGGATCTTAAGTATCTCAGGCCGCATCTTGGTGTGAACTTTCCAGATGGATTTAAAAAGTTTGACGGTTTGTTTAACCGTCACGTCATCACAATCGGCCGGAAGCTCTGCGCGAGGACTCCATAGACTCTTTATTTGTCTTTTTGTGGCCCACCAGTAATGACGCCAAATTGGTAAATCAATAAAAATGATTTGCTCCGCTTTTATCAGCCGATCTTGCAAAATATCAAGTGGCCCGTAGCCATCAATGATCCAGTGCTCTTGAGATTGAACTTGGGACAAAATCTCGATGGACTGAGCATGGGGGCGGATATTCATCCCGGCGACAAACTGAATGCTATCGACATGCGTGAGCGGTAGCTGATCGCGCGCCGCTATAATTCGGGCGAGCGTGGTCTTGCCTGCTCCCGCATTTCCAATCACCGCTAAGCGCTTCAAGTGCTGTTCCTTCTCGTAGAGCTGCTCGCATTATTACCCTAGTCGTAACATGATATCATTCCCTTCATGAAGGCAAAAAAGTTCGCGACCCAGATCGATGAAAAAGTTTTGAAGGACTTGCGGTCCTCCGTCAGCGAGGCCAACCGAAGCATCTCTAGCGTTGTTAGCGAAGCCGTCGCTGAATATCAGCAAAGGGTGAAACTGCGTCTCGCGTTTCGAAGTGCTATGGATGAAGTCCTAGACAGTCACGAAGAGCTTTTAAAGCGACTTGCAAAGTGGAAAGCGAGTTCCTGCATCAGGAGATCAGAGAATTCATCAAGGTGTCGTCCTTCGAAACTCCGGTGACCTTTTTCGGCTCTTTTCAAGGCGCTTTGAACGTAAGACGGCCTAGGCGCGGGTACAGGCTTTGCTCCAGTCATGATGATCATGACAATTAGAATCCTTTCCTTAATTGCCGGGCTTCTACTCGCTAGCGCCATGCCCGCCATGGCCCATGCGGCGTCCTGCGATTCCGATCTAACGACGACGGCGCCGGCCGGCCTTGGCAGCCGGAGTGAGCGCTATTTCTCGCAAAAGCTGGCCTACGACACCCTTTATGAACCCCAGGGCGCGGCCCCCATCGACGAGCCACTGATTAACTACTTCCCACGCTTTATCAACGAACTGAGTGCCCCAGAGGCGTCTCAGGCTGCTCCCGCCGTGGTTCCCGATCAACTTGAAGTTTCGGCGTACATCGCCGGCGCCGAAAAAAATTATGTTTCTAATGACGAATTTCAGGCCTTCCGTTCGCGTGTCATTTGGGTCGGCGATTTACGACGTGAAAAAACCGAAGGACGCACGGGATCCGCGGCATTCAAACGCTGGCTGCCCGATGCCCTAGAACTTTACCGCAACAAAGGTGAAATGGAGCGTCTACTTGGCGGCGGTAAGGGCGCCCATACGTTTCGCACTTTTTTTGATGTGGAATTGCGCCGCCGTTTCGACGAGTCGGGCTATCTGAAGATGAATGGCTTTGAAAGATGCGTATTCAAATCGGTCGCGCATCCGGCTTTGCACGTTCCCCTACTAGCAACTTGGAGAGTGGCTCGCTTCGTGGCCGCCGGAATCGCGGGCGTGGCGATTTTCTCGACCTGCCAGAACACTTGGAATTCGTTTACCGGCGCCCCGCAAGCCGTGGTCACGCAAAAAGCCGCGCAAGTGGGAGCCGAACTTTTCACGCCGGTCACTAATGGCTTACAATTCCTCGTGATCAATGCCAGCACGGTGAGAAGAGTCGTCGAAAAACAGTCGGAAGTGAAGACTCTTGAAGCGGCGCTCGACCGCGCCAATGTCGCTGATCTGGCGGGTCAGCCGGCTGAAGTCGCTGAAAAAGAATTGAGCCGCCGCCTTAGCGCGATTCGGCCTGTGGCCTACCCCATTGCCAGTTATATGAAGCATCAGTATGCCGAATTCTCGGACGTCCTGAAAATGTCGGTTGAGCTAAGAACGCAGGAAGGCGCATTTCTTGGTGCCGATCAAAGCGGCGGACGGGGGATTTTCTGGTCCCAACACTTGTTTATGCCCCAAGATTTGGCCTTCCGTATTTCGGGATTTGAGACCAACTACAATACTCACGAACTTTTAATTCAAGGTCTGCAAACACGACGCGAAAAACTGGTCGCACAAAATGCCGACGCTGCCGCTCTGGCGCAGATCGATCAGCGCATCGCTTCGCACGAGGTCAGTAAAGAAGTGGCGATGAAGCAAGCCGCGTCCACGCTGGCGCTGTTGAAGCTGGCCGAATTTCTTTACCCCGAGCTATTCGCTAAATCTTTGAAAGACAAAGATCACCAGATCATCAGCGGCGCGTATCAATTGATGAAACAGCGCTATGGCTATGACCATTATCTTCGCGCCTTCGACAAACATTCTAAAGAAACGGTCTCGGAAATCCATCGCTTCTTAAGCCTTCGCCGAACGGCGCTGGAAAAAGCAATGGGAACGCCGCAAAGGCAATAACCTTGAAACTTAGAATGCGGCGCTGGGCGCTCCTGATGTTCATCTTGTTCGCGGCATCGGTGGGATGCACCAGAGGTGGTCATCAAGCGCCTGCACCCGTGAATTCCGCGGTTGAGCCCCTAGCGCCAAGTCCGGAAGTTCCGGCGGCACCCGTCGAGCGTCCTCCACTTCCCCAACCTGAACCCGAATGGCGCATCGAAAAAGTGAACTACGATCCGAAAGAAGCCCCGCTGCTGGCTTGCGAGACCCAGCCCTGTCCCGTAGGCGTTGCTTTTTTATCCGCGAACGAACACGTGTGCACAGCCTTCCTTGCGGAAGAAGACGTGGTGATCACCGCCGCCCACTGCGTGTCGTCTGGGCGCATGCATATTTGGTTTCCCAGTGGCGAACGCCGCACCGTTATCGGTACCATTCGAATTTCGCCAAGCGTGGAAAGCTTAATGCCGGACGTTGCGCGCCTCAAGCTAGACCGGCCGGCCCGAACTCAGCCGCTACGTTTGGGCCGCTCGGGTTTCCCCGACAACACGATGGTCAAAGTCACTTACTGGTACAAGACCGCAAATGACCGAAGAGTCTTAAGCCAAGGCCAGTGTCAAATCCGACAGAACACAGCTTTATTCCCGCTCTTTAGAAATGACTTCGATCGCGTGACCGCCATCACCGACTGCGACTTCGACGTGCAAGCCGGAGTTTCGGGCGCGCCGGTGCAAAATCAGGCGGGCGACGTGATCGGCGTTCTTGGTTCATATATCGAAACTCGGGACTTACCGATTTCGACGGTGATGTCGGCCAGAAGCATCGCCTTGTCACCCAAAGTAGCGATCGTTACCAACTTGGCTTGCGAAGATTCCGTTCATGCGGCCTGCCGCGCGAACTTTTCCGAAAAAGACCTGAACAACGAGATACGCGACCTCGCACGATCCGTACTTGCGCCGTTGTCTTTTCGCTCTTCGATGGACCTGACGGCGCAAATCGATCTTTGGAAAGCGAGCCATTCAAAAGTCTTTCGCTGGAAAACGATCCCACAGCCAGATTTCAACCCCGCCGAAGAGATCTTCACCGAAACTCCGCTGATTGCGGTGCCCGAATGCTTTAAGCCGACCAAGGACTGGATTGCGGATTTCCGAAACTATCTTGTATTTTTACAATCCAACGCGCGCGTGCGCGGCAGTTTGCAACGATGGGGCACCGGTGTGGAAGTGCAAGACCATGTCTTCAAGCCCGTCCCCACGGCCGTGTCCTTCGGCCACTTTATACTTCAGTTCGATCCCTCAGATTTGCTCGCTCAGCGTTCAACAAAAGTGCAAATGGAGTCGGTCGAAGAGCGCGTTCACGCGAAGGTCGCGGTCAGCCGCAGCTTTAATTTGGGTTTTTGCGGCGGTCGCTGAAGGAGGAACCGATCTTCACGATCGGTTCCTTAAAGAAATAAACTATTTTTGCTTGAAAACAACGGGCCACTTAGTGAGCTTGCCGTCGCATTTGATTTTTGCGCGAATCTCAACGGTCTTTACGGAAACGCCGCCATATTCATCCACGATGATTCGGGAAGCGGACGATTGTCCGCAATCACCGATACCGCGGCCGCGGCCGGAACTGGAGAGGATCTTTGTTTTCGAATCGTACGTAGGATCACCCAAATTGGTTGTACCGACTACACCCTTAGCGATTTCGTCATAAGCCAACACGATTACGGGCTCGACATCCAAGTCGTTATTGCTCGTGACGTAGACTTGCCCGGATCCCTGGTAGGCACCCATGATGCAAGGAACGATGTAGAGTTTTTTTCCTTTTGCTATTTCAAAAACCTCAGATCCCGAAGGTAGGTCATCTTGGCAATTGTCGGGGCCATTTAGTGCGATGTGTTTATCAACCACGGATTTCGGTAGGCCTTCGAGTGGGTTGCCGGCTTGAGCTTGTCCACTGATCAGCAAAAGCGCGGCAACAAATAAAATCGACTTCATTTAGAACTCCTCGTTCGAAAGTTTAGAAAAGAGGCCCCACACATAACCGATTTTCCGCGACCGTGAAACCCAGAGGGAAAACATTTCGCCCTCGTCATTACAGTCGATACCAAGAGTATGGATCAAACTAAAATCACACCGTACTCATTTACAAAGGTGTAAAATAGTTCGACGCACGTAGCCCGGTCACGGGCTGAAAACAAGTTTCATTTAAAGAAATTCAAATAGTTCATTAGCACCTTTCGAAAACCAACCGGATCTTCGATATGCGGAAAGTGCCCGACGTTTTCCAAATACTCCAGCCGCGATCCGGGAATCAGGTTTTTCAATCGCTCGGCTTGCCACGGCGGAGTCAAATTGTCTTTGTCACCCCACACGATCAGCGTCGGCACTTTGATCGCTCGGTAAAAATCATCATTCGTGGCGAGTGAATGATCCGTCGGGGTGAGAAGCAACGGCAGCCAGTCGGCGAAGCGTTGGTTAGCGCCTTCGAATGAAACGGCGTCACGGTAAACCCCAATGAGTTCAGGGGTGATGATCGCCGGATTGTGAATGGACATTTTCAATACTGGCTTAGTGAAAAACCGATGGGTGAAAACCGAGGCCAAAAAATCGCGCGCGATTTCTGATTTCATCAAAGCACCAAGCCAGCCGGGGGCTTCAGTGACCGGATCGCCCTGTTGAGTAGGCAAACCCGTGGCGGCCGCGACCAGTATCAAACCCTTCACCCGGTCACCCAAGGCCTCGTAAGCGCCGAAGGTCACGTGCCCCCCGAAGGAATGACCGGCCAGGATCGCTTCGCCGATCTGCAAATGATCCAAAGCTTGTTTGATTCTTTGACCTTGCGCCGCTCGCCCGTAGTCGGCGCCCTTCGGTGTGGAGCTTGCGCCACTCGGCGGAATATCAAAAGCGATCGATCGCATGCCCTCGAGTTCGAGAGCTTGCATGGTCGGAATCCAATTTTCGCTCCAGGCGGCGGTACCGTGGATAAAAACGACGGGGATCCCCGTCTGGGCCCCGCGGAATTGAGCGTACAAAAAACCATCGCCCGTCGGCACTTGGCGACCGCTGGCCGGCGCGGCGCTGAGATCACGGCGTTCGCGCCAGGCCAAGGAAACACCCAGGTATCCCAAGCCCAAAAGTAGAATCACCAATCCGTAGGCAGCGAAAAGTCTAATAGTCATAGATATGATCGAGTTTGATTTCGGCGCCATCAAACTGGCGCAATAAACTGGACAGCGACTGCACGTCGACGGCGAGCGCGTAACGCTTTTTTCCCACTTGGGTCAGAATCGGCCACTCGTGGACCACTTCCAAGTTTTTTTGCTCGCCCTTAAATGCACCGTCTGCCGCGATCACCGTTATGCAAATTTTTGAATTGCCCGCGATTTCTAGAACTTCCAAATTCTGTTTGGCCAAGGCGACCAGATTCCGATTGAACTCATCGTAGCGCGGAAGAATCAATACCGAATAAAACGGATCTTCCACCGTCGCGACTTTCACCGAACGATCAAGCGCGAGGTTCGCAGGAATCTTTTTGGTCAGCATCTGAATCTCTTTAGCCGGGGCCTCGTAAGCCGAGGAAGTGGCCTTGTTGATCAGGCCCGCCCAAACTTTCTTAAACCAATATTCAAGACCCAAGGCGAACTGCCGCTCACTGGATCGCCAATTGCCTTCTGGAAGTTCACGCAAGGCTTTTAGCTTTTCATCGAATGGAAACTTGTACCACGGAGTATGGTTGATAAAAGCCGCATATTCCGACTGAACTTCAGCGGCCAGGCGATCTTCGGGCGTAGACAAAGGCTCTTTTTCGAACAAGCGCCCAATGGTCGATTCGTAAATCCCCTTGATCATGTATTCCACCGTAGTGCTAAGTCCCACCACGGCGATCACAGTCTGGTATTCCCAATTCCAGGCGTACTTGCCACGTATGTATTTATTCATGTTCCAATTTAAAGACCAGAATTGCTTTAGGCTTGCGGCGAAGGGAAAACTACTAAAGTTTTGGGTCTTCAGATGATCGGCGATCTCTTGGGCACTGAACACCACGTACCACTCAGGTAAAACTAAAAATGTTTGCGATTCCGGTAACTGTTCAGAATCTCGATAATTCGCGCGGTAGTAATAGCGATCCCAAATCTTGCTGCGGAAGCGGTAATCGGGATCAAGTTTCTTCTTTAAGGCAAAAAACTCTTTCGCTTTGGGATACGCTTGGTGAAATTGTTCGTCGGTCGCGTGAAGTTGATAAGGCAGGTAGTAGGTTCCCCCCCACCGCGATCGCGGCATCGACCAGCTCGCGCGTCCATTGACCCACCTTCTCTTTCGCGGCGGCACTTGTTCCCTGCTTGTAATAGACGACGAAAGCGAAACACTCTTCGCGAGCCCACGCCAGAACAGAACCCGGATCTTTCAGAGCATGTCGAATCGAGACATTGATCACATTCACTTTATGGAGCTGAAAGATCTGACGCATCTTAGGCACGAAGGCATCAAACTTCGCCACCGGGACGAAGTATTCTTGGAGCACGTAGGTGGTTTCTTTGCGCGACTTCGGCTCGAGGGCGCTGACGTCGTAGCCGGCTTCGAAGTTACGATAAACGACCGGCTGATCACGAAGAGTCAGTGGATCGACCACCCGTTCGCGCAAACGTTTGCCAAAAGGCACTTCCGAAAATCCCAGAAGAGCCGCCCGCTGTTTCCACGAACCTTGATCATCCGGCATCAAACGCTGCGTTATGGTCACTGGCCGATCTGTTTCACGCCAGGTGATCGACATCACTTGCTGATAATCGGGCGGATAGATATCGCCGTTATGAAAAATAGCCTTGGTGTCTTCGCGAATTTCCTTTTTGAAAAATTCGAAGTAATTTTCGATTGGCATTTTTTTAGCGAAGCGTTCGACCTTCACGTTGTCCGCTAAATCTAAACTGACTTCGGTGATCACGCCCAGTCCGCCGTAACCACCAATCGCCCCGTAAAAAAGTTCGGAGTCCTTTTCTGGCGAAACTTCTTTTGCTTCACCGCTGGGTAACACCAGCGTGAATGAGCGCACCGACATGATCACGGGCCCAAGCCCAACGTAGCGACCGTGCACATTGACGCTTAAACTGCCGCCCACCGTAAAGTTGGCGTAAGACTGCATGATTTTTACCGAGAGATTTTTGGGATCGATGTGCTTTTGAATGTCGCGCCAACGAATACCCGCCTGCACCCGGATGGTTTTGGCTTGTTCATCGAATGCCAAGATCTGATTCATCCCACGCATATCGATGTGGGTGGTGTAATCCGAACCAATTTGACCGCCCATACTGAAGCGCCCCCCGCCGATCGAGATCGCACCTGGATTCTCACGGACAATCTTTTGAACCTCGGCGGTCGAAGTGGGTCTGATTTCTGCGGCGACCACGACGGGATTGATTTGCGTTACGTCGTTGACGATCACCGGCGCCGTCCACGCCACCGTCGACGTAACCAAAGACACAATTAAATTCAGCATGATTAAACCTTCTTGGTGAAAAGCATTAACGCGTTCAGCGTAGGATCGCCCTCTTGATAGATGGCGGGACCCTGGACTTCAAATCCTTGGCTAAGAAGGTATTTTTCAATGTCCGCTTTTGAGAGGAAAAACCGCAATTCCTTGGCGTTGGTTTCCCAAGGTACCCCCAGACCAGCATTGAACACGTCATGCGCCAGCGCCACCATGGCCAACATCTGGGGTGAATGAGCATCGTGATCGCGCAGCACCAGTTTCCCACCCGGCTTAAGCACACGGCGAATGGACTGCATAAAGCCATCCAGTCGTTCGCGGGGTGAGTGATGGATTCCGATAAAGTTGGACACCAGTTCGACCGAACTATCGGCAATTTTGTCTTTTGGCCAAGGCGCATAATCGTCGAGCGGAATAAAATTTCCGTAAGGCTTCAGCTTTCCGCGCTCGACAATATCGGTGATTCCGAAGTCTGGCTTTTGATCATGAACGATATAGGTTTTGCCTTTGAGTTTAAGTCTCTCGCTGATTCTTTTTACGTAGCGACCGGGCGTGCCGATTTCGACGTAACCGTTCACTGATTTTCGGTTTTTCAGCAACTTGATCGTTTGATCCGCGAGTTCTCGTTTTTGCTTTGCTAAGGCCGGCAGTGCATAAGTCAATTCGCCCGCCAACGGTTTGATCGAGGACAGATTGGCAAATATATAATTGTAGCTGGCCTGATCGCCCTTAAAGTTTTGCACGGCCTTTGAAATCAAATCGTGAAATTTTTGTTCCGGATACAAACGATAGACGTTGGTTAAGAAATTTAAGAATTGCTTTTTTAGAACAGGATCCGCGTAAATATTCTGAAAGTTGGAAACGCCATTTTGATAAATAAATTTATCGCTAAGATTCGATGCGCCCGCCAGTGAACGGGTCAGTGAATACGCAAAAAAGCCCGCCGCCAATTCCAGTAAACGTCGTCGCCCAAGAATTGTGTTCATGCCATGATTATAATAAGGGCTCTGGCTGCGTACAACATAATCTGGCCCATTTGAATGTGATTTCGGCAGGGCATCGAACTTACGTTATCTTGGCCTCTGCTGCCTCAATGTCCTCATTGTTCATTAGCCAAGGACTTCGTGTACGAGACTGCTAGCTAATCTTTTTTCACAGGCTAGGGGGCCAGTTTACGGTTAAATCCCCGCAGTAGCCAAAAGCTCCGACACTGTCGAAAGCGGAGAATTGTAAGTCAGCGCCAAAGCCTTTTCTTTCAAAGAATCGGGATTTTTCAGTAAACTCGCCAGGACTTTCAAAAGATCTTCGCTGGTCACGATGCCCGTCACAACGCCGCCTCGCATAATCACCAGGGCCGAAACTTTCTGGTCGATCATGGTCTGAACGGCCACCAGAAGATCGGTGTCTTCGGACAAAGCTTTGACGGGCCAGCTCATGTACTCGCCGACTTTCGAGTCTTGGTGAAAGTTTGGTGCTTCGGGCAACCCATGGGCGTCCGCGCTGTTCATCGGCCACATCGCGCGCTTAAAATCCCGGTCCGAAATCATTCCGATCAGGTTGCCGTGATCGTCCACAACGGGCATGTGCCGATAACCTTCGCGCTTCATTCGCACGTAAGCCACGCTTAGATCGTCTTTGCTTCTCACGGTCATCGGGTGGGCCGACATGCTTTGCTTGATTGAAATGTCCATTTTGTCCTCCGTCGCTCAAACCCCTCACAGATGCAAACTTGAGATCCGGTTCAATTTAAACCTATTGGGCAAGGCGCGGATTTTGAGGCAATTTGGCCTTAACGGGCTTGGCGACCTAGGGTCTTTTTGTCCCAACTGGGCTCGGATTCAAGGCTTCACTTCACTTCAATCCCTAGGGGCGCTAGTTTGAGCTTATGGATTTTCAAGCTTGGCAGCCTTACTTGATTTCAGCCGCCGTCGGACTTTTGGTCGGCGTCGAGAGGGAAAAGGCACACCCGCAGGGGGAAGCGCTCGGCGTACGCACTTTCCTTTTGATTGCGATGCTGGGGTCTTTGGCCGGCGGCTTAAGCAATATCTGGATCGCTTCGGCCCTAGTGATTTTCGCTCTAAGCCTAATCGTGATCGCCTACTTTTACACCAGTCGCGGAATCGGGGCCGATCAAGGATTAACGACCGAATTTGCGGCGGGGATTGTTTTTACGTTAGGCTTTGTGTCGCACACCAATCCCATCATCACCACATTGCTGGGGCCTATCGTCGCGGTCGTGCTGTTTTCAAAAGCGAGTCTACATCGGTTCACGAGCCGAATAAAAACATCCGAACTTCAAGCCGCCTTGCTTTTGTTGTTAGCGGCAAC
>JBEIHA010000041.1:0-14589 GCA_040381635.1 Pseudobdellovibrionaceae bacterium | reverse complement strand
GGGTATTGAGGTTGTGGATAACTATACTATACGCATGACGCCCAATCATCGCTATGAATCTATCTTCCTGATGATGGCAAGTCCCGAGGGTGGAGTTTGGCCTGCAAAATCGATAGACGAAGATACCTTGAATCTGAAGTTAGATGTTGTTTCTGGTCCATTTCGAATTTCTGAGCAAGATGCCACTTCGATTACCATCGTTGGAAATCCTAACTACGTCGGCCGAGTTACCGGCCCTGATACAGTAAAGATAATAAAGGGTTTAAAGGTTCCTAGGGCTACAGCGCTAAAAGAGGGACAGTTGGATTTCTTTAGTGGTGCGGTCAATCCGTTTGAAGAATGGAGCCCCGAACCCCTGGGTTATAAGCTTCATAAGACAACTGCGACTACGATGTTCTATTTCGCCAAGAGCGGAGGCCACACGAAAGTGATCGGAAGAGATTTGATCACTAAGCTATGGGAAGAAATAAAGTCGCCTGAGATTAGTCCTGCAGAGACTTTTTTACCTTTTGGATCGGTCGGAAATTTGGATCGAAATCATTTTCTTTCTTCCCTCCCGGACAAAACAACTAAAGGAAAAATTGTTGTCGCCACTCCTCCAAGGTACAGTGGCAAGGCATTCATGAAGAAGATAATTGCTGCAGCCAAGGAGATTGGGGTCGAAATAGAGAACAAGCCCATCGACCTTGCTACCTGGTATGCAGTTTTGAATGATCGTAGTTTGGAAAAAGATTTTGATTTCGTGTTCTCTGACTACGTAGCTTCTGAGAGATACCCATCGGTTCAAATAAAATTTTTGTCGCGTAATGTGAAACTTCCCTATGACATTTCGAGGATCGATGCAGTAGACGCTTCAAAAGAGAAAGTCGAGATTCTGCAGGGCGTTCAGTCGTGGCTGTTAAAGACCCAAACTATCGTTCCTGTTTTTTTTACATTTAGCTTTATAGCGTACAGACCAACACTGGATTTGGGGCATCAGCCAGTGAACGATGTTGATATCCAAATCTGGAAATTTGGTCAGTAGACAACTTCAAATGGGATCTCAAAATTAGAAGCAAGTTCAACATTGATTATTCTGCCTTTGAGGCTAAACGCCTTGATCTCGCCGGACTTGCGATGGACGTCTTTTTCGAAGGTTCGAGTGTTAGGGGATCACTTGGTCCACGTTTGATACCGAACACAGTAATTTTGAACGCACGCATTCCACTGGCTGGGAAAGTTAGTTATCGAAGTGAATGCATGTTTAAGAAGACTTCTAACCTACATTTATCCGGCGTAGGGCGTTCATTTTCCCCACATTTATCTAGGCAAAAAGCGATTGGTGAGCTTATTGAGCGTCTTGTGATGACGACTGTGCTCCGTGAGCAAAACTATCTGAAGGTACATGAAGCAGAAGTCACGACGGGCTCGCTTTTGGTGGGAAAGATTCGAAATGATTTTCCCAAAATCCCGCCCGGGCTTTGTAACAGCAGTGGTTGGGCATATTACCCAAATTTGGCTGGTGCGATCAAGAACGCATACTTCGAAGCCGCAGAACGAACGATCTTGCAAGCGAGTTTCTTTCAGCATGGATGGAAAGGGTTTAGTTGCGTTTCAGTTGATGAGTTCTACGGATTTAAGGTTGCTTCGCTGGTTGCCAATAAGTGTCTTGGAGAAATCGGGGCTGGTATTGTGGTCTTCAAGCTTCTAAAGCAGGGCGGAGTGACCTTAGGATATATCGCAGATCGTAAGAGCAATCTCACAAAATCTAGCCGTTGGTTACAAGCCCTCGCAGTGGGATTTGAGCCCGCAGTTGCATTTGAAAATTTGGGGCGGGCCTCAAAATTATTAGACGATCCGCTTGCTAAGATTCAGTCAAGGTATGCGTTGAAAGGAAGTCTTAGCAGATCGCTGAGGTGGGCAGGTAGAGAGGCGCCGAAGAGATATTCAAAAATTGAGTCCAAATCTGGCGCGGTCAACCTCAACCTCGTTGCCTTCAAAATTTTAAAAGGTAACAAAACAATTGGATATGTTGCTTGCTGTATGGCGGGCGATTTGCTTCCCTTGCTTCTTCCGGAGCTAATTGGGCCGTTGGAGAAGAGATTCCTGGCTAAAACATCGCTATGGAGAAATGGCAAATTTGAAGTTCCTAAGAATCATCCGATTATCTAGATCCATCTTTGTGATCGCAGTTCTATCGGGTGTCGCAACCAGCTTAGTCGGCACGATCTTGTTGAATTGGGTCGATTCAATTGCAACTGAGAGAATTTTTTCGGATCTCTGTCGGTCCATTACGCCTAGGCTTCAAGTTGGCGCTACTCGCGATGCAATAGATTCAATTTACGCGGGCGTCGGAGGCATATCCCCGGAAGAGCCTCTTTCAATTGAAATTAGGAATGGTTCTAACGTTCTACGTTTTGGCGATAAACCGGCGGGAAACTTTGGGAAGAAGTTTAAATGCGAAATACCCGGGATGCCGGACCTCCAGATTAGTTTGTTCAAGTCGTTTTCAATTCCTTCTATTTTACCAACGTTTTTGATCTTCATTTTAGGAGCCTTATGTAGCGTCAGTCTGACAACTTGGTTCCGCTTTCGCGTTTCTATGGAAACTCGGGAAAGAGAGCGTGAGTCTTATCTTCAAATTGCTAGCCAAGTTGCCCACGACATGAGGGCGCCGTTAGGCGGAATTAATATTGGAATTCAGGCGATTGCGAAGAATCCAAAGGAAGCGTCAGAATTAATCCGAGCTTCAGCAGATCGCTTGAATAACATTGCGGAGGAATTGCTTTCGAGCCGCAAAAGATCTGAAAGTTTTTTTAAAGGCAGTTTTTCGATTGGCGACTTGGTGTCCTGCTTAAGGGCGGAAATTGATCTTTTGGCGACTCCGAAAATAGCACTACAAGATTCCGTGAGATCACTACGAAAGAAGTTGTTAATCCACGGAAATATTCAGTTATTCTCTCGCGTATTCAATAACCTTTTGAACAATGCAGTCGAAGCAGCAACTGAAGTTTCGGGAAAGGTTTTCGTTGAGGTCCGCGAGGATGGTGAGCTCGTGAATATCAATATTCAAAATGATGGGGAAGATGTGAGTAGCGAAACCATCAAAAAACTTAATTCTGGCAATTCATTTTCCACCAAGACTAACGGGAATGGCCTAGGTGTGTCCGGCGCAAAAAGAGTGGTTGACGGGCTAGGTGGATCCTTAAACTATCGGACTCGTCAGGGTGGCGGCTTAACGTGTGAAATCTCATTACCTGTTCGTGACTATTAAATTGTTAGCGGACTTGGGCTTCCGATAACCGCAACTCACTCCCGCAAAAGATAAAACTCCAACTCCGGCAACACCACCGCCGAAGGCCCGCGCAAAACCTCGTCAACTAAACCCGAAATTTCCGTCGCCTGCGGATTGACTTCAACCACGTAGGCGCCGCACTCTTTGGCGAACAAAGGCAATCCCGCGGCCGGGTAGACGGCAGCGCTGGTGCCGATCGTTAAAAATAAATCGCAATCGGCGGCGGCTTGTTGGGATTTCTCCCAAACGTCAGTAGGTAGCATTTCGCCGAACCACACCACGTCGGGCCTTAGAAGACCTTCGCATTCTAGGCAGGTGGCGCGGTCCCCCGCCTTCAAGTTTTCCAAGAACTCTAGGGCCGCAAACCGACCGCAATCCACGCAGAAGCTGCGCATGATATTGCCGTGCACTTCTAAAATATCGCGGCTGCCGGCGCGCGCGTGAAGGCCATCGACATTTTGCGTGATCAGGTGAAACGAACCAAAGAAATCCTGCATTCGGGCCAACACCTCGTGACCAGGGTTAGGCCTAACCTCACGAATCACTTTGCGGCGATGCTCGTACCATTCCCACACCAAGCCCGGGTTATCCAAAAAGGCATGCATATTGGCCAATTCTTCGGGCCGGAACTTCTGCCATAGGCCGTCTTTGTCGCGAAACGTGGGTACGCCGCTCTCTTGCGAGACCCCGGCCCCGGTCAGCACCGCAACACGGGTGGAGGGCACCAGCAAACTCATTAATCGGGAAGAGATTTCCATAGGCCATCAATCTAGCGCGAAAGTGACTCACTTTGAAACACGTTCTCAACTATAAGGGGGTTAATCTTGATAATAAATCTCATGTGACAAAGCTGTGACAAAGCCGTGTCTTATTTTAGTAATCCTAAGCCCAGCATGCTTCAGAACTTTTGCATCATTCATCGCCGAAAGCCCCGCACCTTTGCCAAAGGTGACTCCCCCGTGTGGGCGACTTGCTTAAGAAGCCTGGCTTTTGTGAAATCGCCGAACTCGATCGCCACCGAACCCCAAGACGGCATCTACACCGGCATCAAGGCGTATGAGTTTTTGCTCGAAGTCGTGTGCGGCCTGCATTCGCCCATCGTCGGCGAAACCGAAGTCTTCGGCCAATTCAAAATCTTTATGCAAACTTGGCTCAAAGCTCAGCCCGAATACGCAGGGCTTGCGCAAAAAGTTTTAAGCGATGCAAAAGCATTGCGTGCCCAGCATTTAAGCCGACTCGGCAATCAATCCTACGGCAGCTGGCTGCGCAAAAACGTGAAGGCCGATGAAGTGCATATTCTGGGCGGTGGGCAGCTGGTCCGCGAAGTGCTTCCGTATTTGAACAAGCAAGGCAAGACGGTGGCTGTCCATGTGCGCGACACCAGCAAAGTGGATTTCCATACCGGTACGGTCGCGCCGATTTCAAGTCGCGGCTTTAACGGCGGGGCTTTGGTGATCGCAGCGCCGATGACCGCCAGTCAAATTGAACAATGGCTGGGCGACAACCATCCGTCGCAGATTTTTGATTTGCGCGACAATTCTTGTTTGGATCCCTTGCAGCGCGAATGTGAACATCATGGCCTAAAAGCCATCTTCAATCAGATCGAAGAAAATAAATCTAAGCTTTTGCCGGTGATCGAAAAAGTGCGCGCCGAAATATCCGCCTGCGCCGAAAAATTGACCGCACAATCCTTTATCCGCCCGCAAGGGTGGGACGATCTGTGCGCCTAAGGCTAGCGTCGCGAAAAAGCGACCTGGCACGCTGGCAGGCCGTGCAAGTGGCCCATGCTTTTGAACTAAGTCTCGAAAAACCCAGCATCGAATTTATCTTCAAAAGTTCCTTCGGTGATCAGAATCTGGATATTCCACTCGCAGGAATGGGCGCGCGCGGAGTCTTTACCGAAGATTTTTATAAAGACCTGACCGAAGGCCGCTGCGATCTGGTGGTGCATTCATGGAAGGATCTTCCGGTCGAAGACCGGGACGATACCCGTATCGCGATGACGATGCCCCGCGCGGATGTTCGGGACCTGATGATGATTCCCGAACCCGTATGGCAAAAGGCTTTAAACAGCGGCACTTTGATCGTTCTAACCAGCTCGCCGCGCAGGGTGTATAACCTGGGGCCAGCACTCCCCAAACTTCTTCCCGGAAACTTGAAAATCGAATTTCGCAATGTGCGCGGCAATGTACCCACGCGTTTACAAAAAATGAAGACCGAAGGCGCAGCACTAGTGCTGGCGAAAGCGGGCTTAGACCGACTGCTCGAAGCCGAGGCGAAGGGATTTTTTCCGCCCGAAGAATCGGTGCGAGCCCTTATTCAAGACTGCCGTTTTCAAGTTCTGCCCGTATCGCTGAATCCCCCCGCGCCCGCGCAAGGGGCCTTAGCGGTCGAGATCGCCAGCAAAAACGAGGACGTCGCGAAGATCTGCGCTGGGCTGACCGACGAGGTGACCTACAAGTGCGTGCAGATGGAGCGGGAAATCTTGAAATCCCACGGCGGCGGCTGCCATCAAAAGATTGGCGTGGCCCGCTTGCCCCGCGATTACGGCCTGGTGTGTTCGCTGCGTGGTTTGACCGAAGCGGGCGAAGTCTTGCACGACTGGCGCATCGAAAACCAAGTCCCGTGGCCGAAAGCCCGCGCGCGCGAAGATGTTTTCCCCACTCAAGCCAAAGACAATTCGTGGTTCCGAAGAGAAGCTCTGCCGGTGGATCAAAGCCTAAAGAATTTCTCGGCCCTTTTTGTGGCGCGCGCCGACGCCTGGCCGCTGAATTACAGCGCGACCAACGAACAACTGGTTTGGACGGCCGGCACGCAGACCTGGATCAAGCTTGCGGCCCAGGGAATCTTCGTCAGTGGCTGCCAGGACGGTTTAGGCGAAAGTGAAGACAAGAATCTGGCGACGCTTGCCGGCCCGCAGACCTGGTGTAAACTCACCCACACCTTGGCGGGGGAGTCCGCGGGCACGTCGATCGCCACCTACGCTTTGCATCCGAAAGAGCAAACTCCGGATTTGAAGGGTAAGACCCACTTTTTTTGGATGAGCCGCACTTCGTTCGAGCAAGCCTGGATCCGTTTCTCCAATGAAATCGCGGCCGGCTTCAACGCCTGTGGCCCTGGGCAGACGTGGGATCACTTGAAGGGGTTTACCGGCCTCAAGAACCCGGTCAAGGTGGTCATGGGAATTGACCAGTTTCTGCACGAGTCCTTACCTTGAGTTCGTCTGCATACTGTGGAAAGACATAAACTCTATGAAATCAGAAGATCTATTCCAGCGTTCGTTGAAAGTGGCCCCCGGTGGGGTCCATTCGCCGGTCCGTGCCTTTAAAAGTGTCGGCGGTCACCCCATTTTCTTCCAGCGGGGCGAAGGCGCCCACCTGTACTCGGTCGAAGGTGATCAGTACATCGATTACTGTCAAAGCTTCGGGCCAAATATTTTAGGCCACCGCGATCCGGACGTCGAAAAAGTTTTGCGCGAAACCATCGAACTGGGCTGGTGCTTCGGTGCCTGCGAACCCTATTCGCTAGAACTCGCCGAATTTGTGCAACAAGAAATGCCGTGGGTGGAGCGTATTCGCTTCGTTTGCTCAGGCACCGAAGCAGTGATGAGCGCGCTAAGAGTGGCGCGCGCGGCGACTAATCGCTCGCTGATCTTGAAATTCGAAGGTTGCTATCATGGTCACGTCGATTCGATGTTGGTGAAAGCGGGCAGCGGCTTAGCCGGTGATTCGGCGTCCGATAGTGCGGGCGTTTCTGAAATGATGGCCAAGCAGACTTTGACGGCACCTCTTGACGACGAAGTGGCTTTAGAAAAAGTGTTTCAAGCCCACGGCGATAAAATTGCCGCCGTGATCTTGGAGCCCATGCCTGCCAACTACGGTTTGATTTTGCAGCGGCCGCAGTTTTTGGAAGAGATTTTCAAGCAGGCCAAGCGTCACGGCGCCCTGGTGATTTTCGACGAAGTGATCTCGGGCTTTCGTGCGGCGTTTGGCGGTATGGTCGAGCGTTTGAACATGAAACCAGATTTGGTGACCTACGGCAAAGTGATGGGCGGCGGCCTTGCCGTCGGTGCCTACGCCGGCCGCAAAGAGCTAATGGATTTGGTTGCCCCCGCCGGCAAGGTCTATCAGGCGGGCACTTTAAGTGCCAATCCGTTAGCGATGCGCACAGGCTACGCCACGCTTAAGAAACTAAAGACCGCGAACGTTCATAAGATTCTAGAGGAACGCACGACGCGTTTTGCCCACGAAATGAAAATCGTGCTCAAGCCCGCAGGCTTTGACGTGACTCACTTAGGGTCGGTCTTTTGGATTCATCCGCGTACAAATCAGCCGATTCGTTCGCTGGATCATTTGCCGGCGCAAATGGGCGAATACTACAAGCCGCTCTTCCATGCGTTTCTGAAGCGCGGAATCTACATGGCCCCAAGTGGTTACGAGGTTGGCTTTCTTTCGCTCGCGCATGACGAAAAAATCCTGGATGCGACCATCGGTAAGGTTCACGAGGCCATTAGTGAGTTGGGCTAATCGCCGCGAACTCATTAAAATGATTTTGATCGTGATCTGGTTGGTCTTCACGGTGACGTTTGCCATTTGGTGGTTCACGCTAAGCATGGATCATATTTCTCAGCTCGCGATCCTTCAGCCCGATCGCTTGGAGCATTGGGCGCGGCAAAAACGCATGGTCTTTTGGGAAGGCACCGGCTGGTTGGTCTTGCTTGTTTTAGGTGGAGCCTCGCTGGTCGGGCTCGTGCAGCGCGAAAAATTGCGCTCAAAACGCATCCGCGAATTTTTTGCGAGCTTCACGCACGAGGTGAAAACTTCGCTCGCTTCTTTGCGCGTGCAGACTGAGGCTTTACAAGATGATTTAGGTCAACAGAGCTCGCCCATTTTGAATCGCTTGGTCGGGGACACTGTACGGCTGCAATTGCAGCTCGAGAACTCTCTATTTTTGGCCAGTCAGGACGATCTTAAACTTTATTTTGAATCGGTAAGTATCGCGGCGCTGGTCGAGCGTATGCGCGAGCAATGGCCTAATTTGAAAATCGAATTGCAGGGGGACGTGTCGGTTCGCGGGGATGTACGTGCCTTACGTACGATCTTCAGCAATCTTTTGCAGAATTCGCATGTGCACGGCAAAGCGACCCGAATCACAGTGGAAGTGGATAATTCCTTGGGCCAAGTCGTGCGCATTCGAGTGCGCGACGACGGCCGAGGCTTTAGCGGTCCTGTGCTAAAGCTGGGTGAGTTATTCCATCGTCCAGAAAACACCAGCGGCAGCGGCATGGGGCTTTATATCAGTCAGATGCTGATGCGAAAAATGGGTGGCGAAATTCGATTCGATCCCAGCACTAAGGGCTTCTGCACGGTCCTAGAAATTGAAAGGACGGGCGCGTGACCAAAATTCTTTTGGTCGAAGACGATCAGTCCCTCGGCGCGACCCTAAAGGAGCGTTTAAGCAAAGAAGGCTACGAGGTTTCATGGGCAGGTTCTAAAAAAGAAAGTCTCCGGCTTGCCGAGAATGAAAACTTTGATCTTTATATCTTCGACGTGGGCCTACCGGATGGCAGCGGCTTTGAACTCGCACGCGTCTTGCCGACGCGCCCCTTTATCTTTATGACCGCCCAAGGGGACGCCGAGTCCCGCCTTCATGGGTACGAGCTGGGCGCCGAAGAATTTATCCCAAAGCCCTTTCACCTACGTGAACTACTTTTGCGCGTGAAGCACGTCGTGACCAACCACGCGGCGGCCAACAAGCTTGAAATCGGTGGCGTCGTCGTTGACTTCGAAAGCTTCACCTTCACGCGCGATGGTGTGAACGAAGCCGTGGCCAGCAAAGACCTGTTGTTTTTAAAGTTGCTTGTGCGCAGCAGCCCTAAGGTCGTCAGTCGCGATGAAGCGCTAAATGAACTGCGCGGTGAGGACAAATTTCCTTCGAACCGCACGGTCGACAATGCGGTCCTAAGGCTGCGTGCGGCCCTCGGCGATCAAGTGTCGTCTTGCCTCGAATCGGTTCGCGGCGTGGGCTACCGCTGGAATCCAGAGAATTCACCAGACAAAATCGATAGACCGGAGAAAAAATCATGAATCAACGCTTTCACAACGCGCTCAACGGAATCGTGCAAGATATTCCGCCCGTATGGTTTATGCGTCAGGCGGGCCGCTATCATCAGCATTACCAAAACTTAAAGAAGACCTACACCTTTATGGAATTGTGCAAACAACCCAAGCTCGCGGCCGAAGTGGCACTTGGTCCCGTAATGGATTTCGATTTCGATGTTTCGATTATGTTTAGCGATCTACTTTTCCCGTTAGAAGCCCTGGGCATGGGGCTGACCTATGATCCAGGCCCCAAGCTGGGCTGGCATTTGACCGAAGCCAAGCTGTCTAACTTTCGGTCTTTCGACGATGCGTTGGCGGGTCTGCAATTTCAAAAGGAAGTGCTGATCGAAACGCGCAAGGTTTTACCGAAAGACAAAAGCCTGATTGGCTTTGTGGGTGGACCGTGGACCTTGTTTACCTACGCCTGCGAGGGTGAACACAAAGGCAGCCTGATCGATGCTAAACGCCATACGGACTTGTATCATAATTTTTGCGAATTTCTTCTGCCGTTGCTCGAAGCCAATATCCAACTGCAGTTAGACGGTGGTGCCGAAATCGTAATGATCTTTGACACCGCGGCGGGCGAGCTTAGCCCGCTTGTTTTTGGCGAGCTGCTTGAAGATCAATTGGTCACGTTATCGAGGCGCTTTCCAGGTAAGCTAGGCTATTATTCGAAAGGCACGACTCTGGCGCACGTGGCTTCGATGCGCCAGAAAACCACTTGGGCCGGCTTTGGTTTGGATCACCGACACGATTTGCCTGCGGAACTTAAAAGTAACGCGCGCGGATTTCTGCAAGGAAACTTCGATCAGGCCATGTTGTTCAACGACACCGATGAGTTTAAGCGGCGCCTGGACGCCTATTTGGCGGGCTTCAAACTGTTGTCGAAGGCCGAACGGCGGCATTGGGTCTGTGGCCTTGGCCACGGTGTGCTTCCGCAGACACCCGAAGAGCACGTTCGTTATTTCGTAAAGCATGTGCGCGAGGTTTTCGCGAAATGAATCATAGCGAGCTATTGAAAAAATACGACGTGCCGGTCCCCAGGTACACCAGCTATCCCACCGTTCCGTACTGGAGCGATTCCCCCACCACAGAAGAATGGGTCGATTCTCTGCGCCGAGCGTTCGTTCAAAAGAACATGACCTGGTCGATGTACGTGCATGTTCCTTTTTGCGAGACGCTGTGTACGTTTTGCGGCTGCAATACGGTGATCGGTAAAAATCACGAGCGCGAGCAACCCTACGTGGGAATGCTGCTGAAGGAATTCGCGGCCTACAAAGCGGCGGTGCCTAAGCTCGATTCGAAACCACTTCGACAAATGCATTTGGGCGGCGGAACGCCGACCTTCTTAAACGAAAAACATCTCGCGCAAATGGTCGAAGGTTTGCTGAAACAAGTGACGTTGGATAGTGATCACTTTGAAGGCTCGGTGGAAGTGGACCCGCGCCGCACCACCAAAGAGCAGCTCAAGGTGCTTCTGCCCTTTGGTTTTAAGCGGGTCAGCATGGGTGTTCAGGATTTTGATCCCGAAGTGCAGCGTCTGGTGAACCGTGTTCAGCCGTTCGAGCAAACTCGCGATCTGACCGAAGCCGCCCGCGATATGGGCTACGATTCGGTCAATTTCGATCTTATTTATGGACTACCGAAGCAGACCGTCGCTTCGTTCGCGCCTTCGATTGATCGCACGGTGCAATTGCGGCCCGACCGAATCGCCCTTTATTCCTTCGCGCTGGTGCCTTGGATTAAGCCCGCACAGCGCTTGTTCAAAGATGAAGACCTGCCGGCCGGCGCGGATAAGCGCGCTCTTTACGAGATGGCCTATAAAAAATTAATCGATGCCGGCTACGTCGAAATCGGCATGGATCACTTCGCCTTGCCCGGCGATCATTTGGCCAAAGCCATGGCCCAAAAAACCTTGCACCGTAACTTTATGGGCTACGCGGACCTGCGCACGGATGTATTGCTCGGCCTTGGGGTGAGCAGTATTTCCGAGTCCCCGGACTGCTTTCACCAGAACGAAAAGGTACTGAACGTTTACGAACGTAAAGTGAATGAAGGCCTGGTTCCCACGCACCGAGGTCACAAGCTAAATCCGGTCGATCGAAAACACCGCGAACAGATTCTGGCTTTTATGACCCAAGGGGAAACCACCCTTGAAAGTATGGACCAAGCTAAGGACGTGGCCCTTTTTCTTGGCGATATGATCGCCGATGGTCTGGTGGCTGTGGACGGACTGAAGTTGCGCTTAACGGAATTAGGTAAACCATTTCTTAGAAACGCTTGCGTGGCATTGGATCAGCGCTTGCGCGAGCAAAAACCCTCAACGAAAGTTTTCTCCCAAGCTTTATGAAACCCGTTGTGATTGTCGGCGCCGGATTTTCCGGACTTACTTTGGCTTATCATCTTCGTAAAAAGGGGATGGAAGTTCGTATGTTCGAAAGTCAGGACCGGGCGGGCGGTATGCTCAATACCCAGGTTTCGGATTTTGGGCTGACCGAATATGCAGCCAATGCCATTCTCAACGATATTGAGATTGAACGACTGTTTGAAGATTTGAATGTGCCATTTGCGATCCAAAAACCCGAACGTAAGAACAGATATATTTTTTGGGAGCGTCCTTCCCGTTGGCCATTGACGGTAGCCACCTCGGCCAAATTGGTTTGGGCTTTAGGAAGAATAAAACTGGGTAGCCCGGAAATCATGCCCCAAGAGTATGAAACGATTCACGATTGGTCGAGGCGGGTTGTGAATGCCGAATTTGAAGAGCGCTTACTGACCCCCGCCCTTCAAGGCGTGTTTGCCGGCGATCCCAAGCGACTTAGCGCCAGGCTAACTTTGTCTGCGCTGTTCACGGGCCGTGCGCCCGCAGGAAAAACTAAGGGCAGCGTGGCCCCCTCTTTAGGTATGAATCAGTTGATGCAGGCTTTAAGGCATCGCTTGGAAGCCGACGGTGTGGGCATGCAGTTCAATTATGAATTTAACCTGAAGGATTTCGAAGGGGAAACCGTCGTGCTTTGCACCAGTGCGTGGCTGGCTGCAGAAATCACGAGAGAGATCTATCCCGAACTTTCCGAACAACTTCGTCATTGCGAGGGATTGCCGCTGGTGTCTGCCACCTGTGTTTTCGAAAAATCGATGACGGATTTAAAGGGCTTCGGCTGCTTGTTTCCTGCTTCACAAGGTTTTCAGGCTGCGGGCGCGGTATTTAATGATTGTGTGTTTGAGGGCCGTTCGAAATACAGATCTGAAACTTGGATACTGGGCGGAGCCCTTCATCTGGGCGCGGTCAAATGGAGCGACGAGGAGATTTTGTCCCATATTCTTAAAGATCGCGCCCGCCTGATGCCGGGAGCGACGGGTCAGCCTCTCGATTTTAAAGTGAGCCGTTGGCCCCGAGCGATTCCGCACTACACCGTGCAATGGGAAAAGTTCGTGAAGAGTCTCAAAGTTGAGAGACCTTTGTTTTTACACGGAAATTATTTAGGCGCGATCGGGCTTTCGCGGATTCACCGAAGCTCTATGCAATTGGCTGAACAAATAAAGGATATTTATGGCGCGTAGGGGAGTACTGCTTCTTAACCTGGGTTCACCGAGGAGCACCGATCCAAAGGACGTGCGCGAGTATTTGAATCAATTCTTAATGGACAAATACGTTATCGATATCCCCAAAATCTTTCGACATATTTTGGTCAAGTGGATCATCACGCCAAGGCGATCCCACAAGTCCGCCGAAGCCTACGAAACCATCTGGACCGAAGAGGGTTCGCCACTGGTGAATCTAACGAAGCGCTTCGCTGAAAAACTACAGGCGCTCGTGCATTTTCAGTACGACGTGCGCTGGGCGATGCGCTATGGCTCACCCTCGGTTGAAAGTGTGATGCAGAACTGGGACGTCGAAGAGTTGTTGATTGTGCCTCTTTATCCTCAATACGCGCAGTCTTCGAGCCTGACCGCGATCGAAGAAGCACTGAAGTTCGTCCCGGCAAACGTAAAGCCAAAAGTGCTGAAAGATTTCTTCCAACACGAAGCCTTTATTTCTAGCCAAGCTCAAAACATTCAAGCCCACCTGGACGAATTCAGGCCCGATCATTTGTTGCTTTCGTATCACGGTCTGCCGGAAAATCATTTAAAGAAGCAGTACCCAGAACATTGCCTCCAAGAGCCCGGTTGCTGCGCGAAGGTCAAAGAGGCCAACAGATATTGTTACCGTGCCCAATGTTTCGCCACCACCAGGGCCATCACCGCCAAGCTCAACTATCCCCCCACCAATACATCCGTGAGTTTTCAGTCGCGTTTGGGCCCAAGTGCTTGGATCAAACCCTATACAGATTACGTGGTGCCCGCTCTGGTGAAGCAGGGTGTGAAGAGATTAAGCGTCGCGTCGCCCTCCTTCGTTTGTGATTGTTTGGAGACATTGGAAGAAATTCAGGTGCGTCTCAGGGAACAGTTTATCGAGTGTGGAGGCACGGACCTTCAGCTTATCCCTGCGTTGAACGATCAGGACCACTGGGTCTCTAATTTTCGCAGAATCATTAGCGATTTAGATATCTCAAGCTAGTGTGCTGTTTTTTGCGATTTTTTTGCCCACAGTAATATTTTTCCTCGAAATTTTAGATTTGTGCTCGCGCTTCTAGTGCACTAGACACATGGTACGTTAGTCCAAACCCATAGTCCTACTTGAAAGGGGATCCTATGAAAAAACTCGTTCTTGCTCTCGCTCTTGTTGCGGGTGCATCCGCTTCTGCAACTCCTGCTGCTCCGTTCTTCGGCTGCAAATTGAAAGCCGACATCGTTGAAACTAAGTCGTCTGTTGAATTGCTGATCATCCGCGGTGAAACCGTTGTTGGTTACGGCACTTCGGCTTGCATGGACATCGTTGGTCAAACGACTCGTCAAAATGTGGCTATCACGATCCAAAGCGGCGGCATCGGTCCCGCAATCAATGGTCCCCTTCAAGGTTTGAAAATCTATGCAGTACGCGCAGGCATCACTGGCGTTAACGGCATGGAAGGTACTTACCAATTGGCAGCTGGTCCCCGTTTGGGCCTTATCGCAGCTCGCGTTGGTTTGATGGCTGGCGTGCAGATTTCGGGCTCGGGCGTTGGCGCTGGCGTTGAAGCTGTTATCGAAAACCGTTTCTCGGTTGGCTTGGATCTCGGCGGCATGGCTATGACCGTTGTTCCCACCAGCAAAGCAATCAAGACTCGCTACTAG
>JBEIHA010000040.1:0-14752 GCA_040381635.1 Pseudobdellovibrionaceae bacterium | reverse complement strand
TTTTGATTTACCTGTGTTCAACATAAGCGAGCGTCGACCCCTGTGCTACTTCTGCCCATATAGGGACTTACTACTTTTGCGCGGGGCTATGGGTGGTCTGGTTGGGTGTTGCCGCTTAGCTTACCCCGTCTCAAATTGAGATATTGCTCAACCTGACACACACTGTCTGGTGGTTCGCCAATTCCTCGGACATTAATCGAGTACTTAGCGTGGGTACGGTTTTGCAATTGCTATATCGTATGGGTGTCATTGCAAAGCATATTTTCTTGGGAATGGTGTTTGTTTTGACTTCGATCTACGCGCTTCCTGCCGTAGCGAATATCAATGCTATAAAGGACAAGACTCGGCGAAAACCCGCGGGTGTCGTGCAGCGTGAATCGCGTCTTGAGCACGCCCGTGAATTGCTCGGTAAACACTACTCAAAAAGCACGGTGCGGTCCGGTGAGAAAATAAAGAAGATCAACGCGCGCATCTACGATTGGACCAAAGAACGCTTGCCGAAAAAGTTCAAACGTAAGCACGAAATACTTGCGCAAACCATTATCGATGAAAGCCAAAAGTATGGATTTGATCCGGTCTTCGTTTTGTCCGTGATCCAAGGGGAAAGTAGTTTCAATCCTGCGATGCTCGGTGCGCTCGATGAGATTGGATTGATGCAAATTCGTCCCGGTACCGGGGAATGGATTGCCAAGATGTACAAACTCCCGTGGAAAGGTAAAAAGACCTTGCTCGATCCAGTTCATAACGTCCGATTAGGCATGGCCTTTTTGGATTATCTGCGCGGCAGGTTTGATTCTCACGCACAGCTTTACTTAGCCGCGTACAACATGGGCCCACGAAATGTGAACGAAGCCGTTGAACAGAAAATTTGGCCGAAAGATTATGCCTCGCACGTGATGAAATTTTACGTCGAGTTCTACGCGGAGATTGAAGCCGAGGCGAAGGCGTCGAAAAAGGCCGAGCAAAAACGTCCAGACCGCATTCCGGCGACCTCTTAGAACAAAGATATCAACTGCAGCAGCAGAGCGATAACGACAATCGGTGTGGCCAAGTAGCGTAGAATAAAAAGCCAATGTCGGTAGATTTTTTCGCTGCCGGGCCAAGCTGAATCCACGAATTCGGCCTTCACCAAATCCTTCTTCAAAAGCCAGCACACCACTTGCGCGATCAACAAGGCCGAGATCGGTAAAAACCAATTGATCAAGGCTCCATCCAAAAATTCAAGTAGCCCGCGATTGCCGATTTTTAAGTCACTTAAGACGCTGGACGATAACGCCGGCCCCACCGCAATAACAAAACAAAGTGCAGCGGCCGTCAGCGCGCCGCGCGAGCGTGGGATCCTTCGCACCTCGCGCATATTGGCGACCACAGTTTCGAAGAGTCCAATGCTGGCACCGAGCGAAGCCAGATACAGACATAGAAAGAAGCCAACGCCGAACCAATGTCCGTTCGGCAATTCCTTCACCAAACGCGGCACGGTCTGAAACAGCAACTGTGGTCCGCTGAAATCGGAGTTGCCATAAATCACCAACGGAAAAATCATCACGCCCGCAAAAAGTGAGATCAAAGAATCCAGAGTGCAGACGCGAAAGCCTGCCGTGGGAATAAAGGCTTTTTCGCGAAGATAGCTGCCGAAGGTCACCATCGAGCCGAAGCCCACACTCAAAGTGAAAAACACGTGGCCCAAGGCCTGACCAGGCGACGCCAGCGTCAACTTAGAGAAATCCGGATAAAACAAAAAGCGCAAGGCTTCGGGGCTTGAGGGCAACTGAACACTCTGCGCGGCTAACGCCAGGAGCAGCAACACGAAAGCAGGCATACAGTAGCCGACCCATTTTTCAAGACCCAATTCTAAATCTTTGGCAACGATGACTCCGACGATCAAGAGATGCACGCTGGTCAGTGCCACCTGCAACCAACCGTTGGTCAGCAGGACCTCAAGCGCACCTTCTGGCGAAAAATGTTTGGGATCGATTATGGATACCAGCAGCTGCATAAAGAAATGCAAAACCCAACCACTGATGACCGCGTAGTAAGCCAAAACTACGATCGTGATCAGCAAACTCATCCAACTGAGGTTTCTTAAACACCAACTCACCCAAGTCGGTAGATCTCCACGGTCGCGCAGTTCGCGAACTTGGTAGCGTTCGCCCGACAATTTTGCTAGAGCCGGGCTCAATGAGGACCGCGATATTTTGCCTAAAGTAAGCTCGGCGATCAGAAACGGCATGCCAAGCAAAAAGACAAAGAACAAATAGAGCAGGACAAAAGCCCCGCCCCCGTTTTCGGTGACGACGTAAGGGAAGCGCCAAAGATTTCCCAGTCCGAAGGCCGAGCCGATCGCCGCGAGATAAAACCCAAGTCTCGTGCCAAAAACCGGAACCTTCGATTGAGGCATCGCTTCAGCTTTTCTCCATCACAAAAATACGCAGCGGAATCCCTTTGAGATCCCAGTTCTCTTGGATTTTTTTAACTAAGAAGCGACGGTAGGCCGGCGTTACGCCTTCGGGATGGTTGGCGAAGGCAATAAAGCTCGGGGGCGCCTGCTGAGTCTGCGTCAGGTAATAGAACTTAACGTCGTGCACGCCGTAAACAGGTGCCGGCGCCAACTTGATGACGTCAGTAAAGAATTTGTTCAACTTCGAAGTCGAAATTCGGATCGCAAGCTTTTCGCGCACCTCTTCGATTTTGCTGAACAACGCATCTAAGCCCGCTCCGGTCTTCGCACTAGTGAAAGCGACTGGTATATCCGCGAAGAAATGGAATTCGAAGGCCACTTTCTCGCGAAACCAAGCGCGGTAATCTTCGTGCTGTTTCTTGGCGAGATCGGATTTATTAGCGACCACTATGATGGCCTTATGACGATCCACGCAGAACTCAATCAAACGTGAATCCTGATTCGAAGGTCCGACTTCGGAATCAATCACCAACAGAACGAGATCGGCCTCGTGGATCGCGTCGCGGGACTTAAAGCCCGACAAAACCTCGACCCCATCTTTTTGCTTACCCGCTCGACGTAGTCCCGCCGTGTCCACCAGAATGTACTGCTGCCCATTGAGATCGAAAGGGGTTTCGATCGAATCGACCGTTGTACCCGCGGTGGGTGACACCAACATGCGGTCTTGTCCTAACAAACGATTGATGATCGAGCTTTTTCCCGCATTGGGCTTGCCAATAATGCACACGCGAAAGCCCTCGCGCTCCACCACTTCTTCATCGCCCATATTGGCAATCACCCATTCGACTAGGGTATCGATCCCAAAATCCTGTTCAAACGCTGCCGGCATCGGCGCGTCGTCCAATTCGTAAAAATCCGGAAGATAATTGTCCGCTTCGATCGTACGGTCACATTTATTGACAACCAGAAGATGGGGTTTGCCCGAAGCCTTCACCACGCGAAAAGCGTCGCGGTCTTCATGAAGTAAACCGTCGCGCCCGTCGACGATGAAAATAACCATATCGGCCGAATCTAAAAATTCGACCACTTGCTGTCGAATCAAGGGAGTGAAGCCTTCTTTGTCTTCGCTAAGGCCTCCGGTGTCGACGATCTCGAAGGATTTCCCCCACCACTCGGTGGTTTCGATTTGGATATCGCGGGTGACTCCCCGTTCGTCTTTGACCACGGCCTTACGGCTCCGAGTGAGACGATTAAACAATGTCGATTTGCCCACGTTCGGGCGGCCAACCAAGGCGACTCTTTTAATTCTTTGGGAGGACATAACCAAGCTCCTTCATGATGCCGCGGTTTCGTTGCCAGTCACGCTTGCTCGAAACCTGCAGATCCAAGTAAACTTTTTCGCCCAGGAGTTTTTCGATCTCTTTGCGCGCATCGGTGCCGATCTTCTTTAAGGCCGCGCCCTTGGCACCAATCACAATCGGACGGTGATTTTCCTTCGCCACCATGATTTCGGAGTGGATCTTCACGACGTCGGATTCTTCATTGAAAATCAAGACTTTCACGGCAAGACCGAAGGGCACTTCTTGATGAAGAGTTTCAAAACACTTTTCGCGAATGATCTCGGCGCAGAGTTCCCGCGTCGTGCTTAAGGTGTAAAGTTCTTCGTCGTATAAGGGGCCCGCGGCTTCGGGAAGCAAGGGCTGCAAGGTTTTAAGCAAGGTTTCCTTAAGACCCGCAGGCTCGGTCAGGGCGGAACCCTGAACGATAGGCACGTTCAACACCGAAAGCTTGTCGCGCAAAATTTGCGGGCGGTGAAGCTCGGGCAAATCCACCTTGTGAATCAAAGCGATCCAGGGTTTACGGCTTTCTTTGACCAACGTCAGGATCTCTTCCAACTGGGCCGGCGATTTTTCGTCGATATTCAAAACGGCAACCAAAACGTCGCTTTCGGAAATCACGTCGCGCGCTTCTTCGTGAAGGAACATATTCAAACCGGATTTCGCGTTCACCACGCCGGGGGCGTCAACAAAGACGATCTGCATTTCTTCATTGCTTAGTAAACCCATCACGCGTCGGCGGGTGGTCTGAGGCTTGCTTGTCACGATCGAAACTTTTTCGCCAACGAGAGCGTTCATCAATGTGCTTTTGCCTGAATTGGGCAGGCCGATAAGGCCTACGAATCCAGCACGGTAACCGGGCTTCATGTAAGATCTCCTAATGCGTTTTCATGCAAATTTTTAGCGCTGCCGAAAATAAGGTTTTTGCAACCCGCCTTCTTATCGATGGCGGTCAGCGCGCTGCACGCGGCTTCTTGTTCGGCGGCCTTACGGGAATTACCTTCGCCCGTACCCATCTTCTTGCCGCTCAAAAGAACTTCGTAGCAGAAGATCTTGGCGTGCTCCGGGCCGCTACTCGAAAGCAAACGGTATTCTGGAACGCAGTGAAGATTTTTTTGCGACCATTCTTGCAACCGCGTTTTGAAGTCCGTCGCGTATTGGTTTTTTCCGTCGAGCAAGCTCAAACGGCCCGCAAACAGGCGACCAATCGTTAAGCGCGCCGGATCCAATCCGCCATCCAAATAGACCGCGGCCAGCAAGGCCTCTAAGGCGCTGGCCAACAGACGCGGGCGCGCGTTGTCGCGGCTCACCTCTTCGCTCTTACCGAGGTACAAATATTTTCCGATATTCATTTCGCGAGCGATCTCACTTAAGGTGGCTTCATTTACTAAAGACGCACGCCATTTCGAAAGACTGCCCTCGTCCACCTCTGGGTAGCGGCTCATCAGAGCTTCGCTCAAAACCAAATCCAAAACCGCATCGCCCAAAAATTCAAGACGTTCGAAATGACCGACACTTTTCGTGCGATTCTCAAAGTGAAAACTACGATGAGTGAGCGCCACCTTAAGCAAATCGGTTTGAGTGAATTGATGACCCAATAGGGCCTCAAGATCTTTCAGCATTGATTAGGTCATCCCGGGCCACCAGGGCCCAACTTTTTACACAAGAAAACGCCGTTTATAGCCTTAAAGCGGCGACGCGTCAACGGCCTTAGGCACCGCCATAGCCTTTAGAAAATGGCCTTCCACTCCGTGGATGCGAACCTGTTGCTCCTCGTTGGGGGTGGATGGCATTTCCAAGGGCTGAACCGTCCAATAATCACGAGTCAGCAGACGTCCGTCGCCTAAAACCAGGCCGGTTTTCACGGTCCCGACCTGCGCCCGCGCTTGATCCGTCCAGCGCTCGGAACTCAGCTCGCGGAGCATTTGCGCGCGTTTCCTAATCAACAGTGGATGCACTTGATCCGAGCGTCGGGTCGCGAACGTTCCCGGCCGTTGGCTATAGGGGAAAACATGAAGTCGGGTCCACGGCAAACGCTTCAAGCGTTCAAAAGAATCCAAAAACTCGTCTTCGGATTCGCCCGGGAAGCCGGCAATCACGTCCATGCCGACGAAACTGCCCGGCACCTTCGCGTGAATCTCGTTGAGTGATTTTTCAACGGCGACAGCGTTGTACTGACGTTTCATTTCCAGCAGCACCTTAGAATTTGCGCTTTGAATGCTCATATGAAAATGCGGACACAGGCGCGGATCGCGGTAAAGATCCAGCAAGCGCTCGGACACTTCACCAGGTTCAAGACTGCTCAGGCGGATGCGGGGCATCTTGGTCTCACGCAAAATGCTTTCCACCAAATCTTCTAACACCATATTGCCGTCGCGATAGTCCGCGATATGAACACCGGTCAGAACGGTTTCTTTATGACCTGATTCCAATAGTTCGTTCACCCGGCGAACGATTTGGTCGACCGGCAAACTTCGTGATTTTCCACGCGCGAAGGGAATCACGCAGAACGTGCAAAAGGAATTGCAACCATCTTGAATCTTTAGAAAAGAGCGGGTGTGTTCGCTCTCAACACCTCCGCCGGCTTCGAGATCTTCTTTTTTAAAGATATTGGACTTATGGACGCGATCGCGCAGTCGCCCTTGGTAGTATTTACGGATCAAGTCTTCGAGTTGCCCTTTGTGTGAATTGGCCACGACCAGATCGACGCCTGGCACATGGGTAAACTCTTCGGTGTCGACCTGGGCGGCACATCCGGTGACCACCACCAAAGCGTGCGGGTCTTTTGCTTTTAGTCGCCTGGCCGACTTCACCGCTTCGCGGGTGGCTTCTTTGGTGACGGCGCAGGTATTTAAAATATGCACACGCGGATCAGCTGATAGTTTGAAGCCTTGTTTGGTCAGTCGCTGCTGAAGAAGTCCTGAATCATAGGTGTTCACCTTACAGCCGTAGGTGTGAATTTTAAATGAGAGTGGATTTAAACGATCCATCCGCCCCCAACCAATTGTTTTTCGCGGTAAAAGACCGCGGCTTGTCCCGGGGTGATCGCGCGCTGAGGTTCCGTGAACTCTAAGTCGACGGAATCGCCGTCGTGAGCAGTGACACGAGCCAGAGCCCCTTTGTGCTGAAAGCGAATTTTGACGGAATACTCTTCACCGGTTTTGACGTCTGAAAGCCAATTGCTACGCTTCAAAGTCAGAGTTTTTGAATACAAAGCTTTTTCGTCACCAAGCCAAACTGTATTTGTTTGTGGATCGATTTTCACGACATAGAGCGGTGAACCAGTCGCGATCCCCAAGCCCTTGCGCTGTCCGTAGGTGAAGTGATGAATACCTTCGTGGTTCCCTAGCGATTCGCCGTTCGGATACATCTTCAATTCACCAGGTCGCAACAGATCTTTGGCCACGTGGTCTTCGATAAACTGCGAATAGCCACCTTTACCGATAAAGCAAATGCCGGTGCTGTCTTTTTTCTTGGCCACCGACAAGCCGCGTTCGATCGCGATCTGGCGAACCTCGGGCTTTTTCAAGTGACCTACGGGGAACAGAATGTGCTTCAGAATTTCACGGTTCAACGTGAACAAGAAATAGGTTTGATCTTTCCAATCGTCGGCCGACGAAATCAGTTGCGGCTCGCCCGCGGATTCTTCGATGCGCGCGTAATGTCCGGTGGCGATAAAATCGCACTCCAGCTCTTTCATTTTTTGCAAAAGGTGATCGAACTTCAAATAGGTGTTGCAGTTGGAACACGGGATCGGCGTTCGGCCTTCAAGATAATTGCCAATAAAATCATCGATCACGTAAGCCTGAAATTTCGCTTCGCAATTGATGACGTAAAAAGGAATACCCAGTTTATCAGCCACCGCGCGGGCGTCGTCGACGTCGGTGCTCGAACAGCAGGTTCCGTTGCCCTCTTGGATGTCGCACGCGTTTTCGGAATAGTCCCAGACCTGCATGGTCGCGCCAATAACGTCATAACCCTGTTCGACCAACAAGGCCGCCGCGACCGAGGAATCGACCCCCCCACTCATGGCGACGAGTACGCGGCCTTTTTTGCTTTCGCCGAATTTATAATCCATAACCTGCCTTTTGAGCCGTAGCGAAACTTCTTAATCGAGCCACTACGGAAACCAGTTCATCCACGAAACGATCCACTTCTTCACGCGTGTTGCCCCAACCCAGACTTAAGCGCAAGGACTGCTGAGCTTCCTGGCGCGTTAAACCCATCGCCAGCAAGGTGGGCGAGGGTTCGGGGTTTCCCGAACTACAAGCCGCCCCCGTGCTCACCCCAAAGCCGCGCACGTCCAGATTCATCAACAGCGTTTCGCCGTCGACACCCGCCAGACAAAGCGAAGAGGTGTTGGGCAAGCGCGAGCCCTCGGGCCCCGTCACTACGGTTTCGCTGATTTCCGAGAGAATGCGCTTTTCCATGTGATCGCGCAACTCGACTATTCGGCGGGCTTGAACCGTGATCTCGTCTTTTTTGCCGCACATAAACCCGAGCGATGCGATCGCAAGGAGGTTTTCGGTACCGGCGCGACGGCCGCGCTCTTGAGCGCCGCCGTGAATCGCAGGGTTCACGGTGACACCTTTGCGCGCGTAAAGAATCCCGCAACCTTTTAATGCGTAGAATTTGTGCCCCGAAAAACTGGCCAGATCCACACCCAGATCCTTAAGGTTAAATTCGATTTTGCCTAACGCCTGCACGGCATCGGTATGCACCAAGGCCCCTTGGGCGTGGGCGATGCTCACAATTTCTTTTAAGGGATAAATATGACCGGTTTCGTTGTTGCCAAGCATGACTGAAACCAGTGCCGTTTCTGTAGTCACCAGCGCTCGCAATTCGTTAAGGTCAATGGCGCCCGCACGGTTCACGCCCAAGATATCGACTCGGCAACCTTGATCGCGTAACCATTCCGCCGTCTTGCGCACACTGGGATGCTCGACCGCGGACACGATATAGTGTTTTCGTTTAGTGACTAATCCTTTGAAAGCGAGATTGTTGGCTTCGGATCCCCCAGCCGTAAAGATCAATTCCAAGGGCTTGGCGCCGGTCAACGCGGCGATACTCTGGCGAGCCTCACGCAACACCGCCTTTGGTCCACGTCCAAAAGAATGGATGGAACTGGGGTTCCCCCAAGACGCCAACCATTCCGGCGCTTTAGCCAAAATCCCGGGATGAACCGGTGTCGTTGCATTGTGGTCGAGGTAAACGGCGGCAGACATGGAGACGTCCTAGCACGGATGACGCCGAGCTTCAAGGCCGAGACCTTGGTCCAGGTTCTCTGGCCCCGCCTTAAGCCACCTCGGCTAAACACCGACAAGAACTAGGTAAATGAGTGATTCGCAGACTTGGGTGGAAGCCCTTAATATTAATCCGGAATTGCTGGCCGAGTGGAGCTCACATGCACCCGCCGGCAAGCCCATTCTGGTTTTCTGCATCGAGCAGGGACTCGTCGATTACGGCGAATATATGCGTTGGGCACAGAGCCGCTTCGAGCTCCCCATCTTGCAAGCCAATTTTTTTCTGGGCTCTTTCGATTCCAAGCATCTTGAAAGCGCAAAAAACAGCGGTGATTGGCATCCTTGGATTTTTCCGGTGGAGAACTGGGAGAACATCACTTACATCGCCTGCGTCGAACCTCCCCATGAACCCGAGTCTCCCGACATTCGCTACGTTCTCGCGGATCCGCGTGCAATGAGCGAAGCTTGGGGATTCACCAGCAAAGAAGAGGCTCCACCGCCGGTTCCAGAAGAGATGCCCGCAGGTTTCAGTGCCGCACCTCAACCCTTCGTTTTGGATTTGGACAATGCCACGTTCAATGTCGGAGCCGTCGCCGAAGTTAAAGTTGAAGAACCAGAAAAAGATGTGACGGAAAACACGATACCGTCGGTGATCTCGCACATGCCCGAGGAAAATACGCAATCGGTGGCGCCTAAGCCGCCTGAATTGAAGGTTGTTCCGCTTTCTCCGCCGATGGACGAAGTCGCGCCGACGGCCGCAGTGAAGAATCCGACCAATACCCCCTTAAGTTCCACGGCCTCATCGGCCGACGAAGACGGTGCCGTCAAGTCGATGTTCGCGCAGTTGCGTGAACGCTACTCGGCCTCGCTGATACTTAAGTGCAGCGACCAAAACGCGCGCGTTTATATGTGGGATCAAACCATCACGCCGACCGGCGATACGTCAAAGACGACGGTCAATCTATCTTATCCCACCTTTATGCGAATCGTGGCGAAAACCAATTTGCCCTATCATGGTTATTTAGTGGACTCACCCGCACATCGCGAATTTTTCTCGGCCCTGGGCATTGACCCACTTCCGACTTGCGTGACGGCCATACCCGTCCGCTTTGAAAATCACTTGTGGGGCATCGTCGTTGCCTTAGGCAATGAGGAAAATCAAAAGATGGAATCGCTGAGCTTCGTGCAAGATGCCGCCGAAAGACTGATCAACACGGTCGGAGCCGCTTGGTCTAAGGCTTCGTAATACTCCACTCTAAAATTCGGGCTTCATCCGAGTCCGCGATTTTTTTTAAGTGCAAATCCACACGCATCCATTCGACCGGCCACACATCCGCAGGCAAGCGATCCGCCCATTCGACAAAAAGCAAACGGGATTCACCCTTCAAAAGATCCCAGAAACCGCTATTTTCTAAGTCGGCATCGGACTGCACCCGGTAAAGATCGACGTGATCCACCGGCCCCTTTGCGGATCGATATTCGTTATGAACAGCGAAGGTGGGCGATGCGGTGTCTGAAACACCAAGCTCCGCGCAGAACCAGCGCACCAGTTGAGTTTTGCCAGAGCCCATCTCACCGTCGAGCAAAATCAAACAGGGCCGCGTGAAGTGGCTTGCGCACTCTTTGGCCCAGGCTTCAAGTTGGGATTTGGTGGTGAAGATCTGGCGTTTCATTGAAAAACAGTTCCGCCCAAACGCAAGCGCGAAACCACCTGCGGCAAAATCAATTTAAGATCCGAGGCCGTGAGGCTCGATTTGTCATTGCCCAGACGCAGCCATTCGTCGGCTAAAGCTCCGTGGACAAAGGCTGCGGTCGAGGCGGCTTCGATGGTGCCCAGGCCTTGGGCCAATAGGCTGCCGATCATTCCCGTAAGCACATCGCCCGTCCCTGCTTTCGCCAATGCCGAATTGCCGGAGTGAATGATCCAGCAACGTCCTTCGAAGGCGAGCAGCGAACGAAACCCTTTCAGCAAAACCGGGCAGCCCGTAATTGCCGAGGCTTCGAAGACGGCTTGAAACCGATCGCTCTCGATCTCGGCAGTTGGAACTTTCAAAATTCGCGAAAGTTCGCCCGAGTGCGGAGTGAGAATCCAATTTTTCGGCAAAGGAAAAAGACCGTGCTCCACGCAAGTCGTGATCGCGTCGGCATCGACCACCACGGGCAAGCTGGGAATAGCTTTCAATTTTTCGATCACGTCCGCGGTCGCCGGCCCAACACCCAATCCTGGCCCCACGCAAGCGGCGCTGAACTTGGTGCGCCAAAGCCCCTCGTCACCGATTTTACCAGTGAGCACTTCGGGAATTTCTAGTAAGGATTCGAAGGGCGCTTCGAAGCTCGCCCACTGCACGTAGCCGGCGCCCATTCTGAAAGCCGACGTGCTGGCCAGAATACCGGCGCCCCAAAAGCCTTCCCGTCCCGCAAGCACCAGCAATCGACCATGATCCGATTTATTTGAAGTGTCTTTGCGCCCGGGCAGATAGCGTCTGACCAAACGTTCATTAAACAAGAAATGTGAAGTCGCGATCTGGCGCCGCGCCTGGTTTGGGAAGCCGATGGGTAAGATTCTTAGCTTGCCCACATGGCCAGGACCCTCGGCCACGAAGAAGCCGGGTTTGGCTAAACCAAACGTCAGTGTCATAGCCGCGTTCACGGCCGCACCCTCAACCCGGCCGGTGTCTGAATTCAAGCCCGAAGGCGCGTCCAAACTGACCGTTGGCGCTTTTGCCGAGTTCATGGCTTTGATTACACTTAAAGCCGCCCCCTCAACCTTGCGCTTAAGACCGATGCCAAAGAGGGCGTCGACAATCAATTCGGCGCTTTGAATTTGATTAAGGCTGTCGGGCTTATCGATCAGATTCACGATTTTTAAATCCTGAAGTTCGGCGCGGCGAAGCTGCACGCGGAAGAGCGGGGATTGCCGATCGATTGGCGCGAGCAGAAAAATCACCAAGTTGCGGTGGCCGCTCGAATGCAAGTGCCTGGCGACGACCAGACCGTCCCCACCGTTATTGCCGGGGCCACAGATGATCGCGACCGACCCGCGCGTCAGTTCGGGCAAATAGGTTAGGGCGATTTCGCGTGCGGCGATGACGCCCGCAGCCTCCATCAAGGTCTCGCCGGATAAACCGTAGTCTTTTTGTGATGTCTCGTCGATCCGCGCAGCCTGTTCGACCGTGCTTAAGCGCATTAGGCCAACTCGGCTTGCAGAAACTTGGCGATTTCTTCCGCCAGTAAACCAATTTGATTTTTATCGCGGCCTTCGACTAAAACCCGGATTACGGGCTCGGTACCTGAAAAGCGCACAAAGAGGCGCCCCTCGCCGTTCAACTTTGCCTCGGCGGCTTTGATCAGCTTTTCGTAACCCGCGATCGAGGAAAGCTCTTTGCGCTTCCCCACACGCGTGTTGATCAACACCTGCGGGACGTCTTCCATCGTGTTCTTAAGCTCGGACAATTTCTTTTGCTCGTCGCGCATAACCGCCAAAACATTGAGCGCCGCCACGCAACCGTCGCCGGTCGTCGAATGATCCAAGTGAATGATATGTCCGCTTTGTTCGCCGCCCAGCGAATAACCTTGCTGACGCATGGCCTCGACCACATTCTTGTCGCCCACGTCGGTGCGCACGACGTAGATGCCATGTTTTTTCATCGCGTGGTCTAGACCGACGTTGCTCATTTGGGTCGTGACTATGGTGTTTTGCTTCAAGGTTTTCTTCTTACTAAGATGAATCGCGCAAACGGCTAAGATATGGTCGCCATTCACGATGATCCCGCGTTCGTCCACCATGATAACACGATCGGCATCCCCATCTAGGCCGATCCCCACATCGGCCCGGTAGCGCACCACGGCCTCGGCCAAATTTTCAGGATAAAGAGCTCCGCACTTGGCATTCACGTTATATCCGTTCGGCTCATCGCCGATGACCACGAGGTCCGCGCCGAGTTCCGAGAAAATCGCCGGCGCGACTTTATAGGCCGCACCGTTGGCGCAATCCAGAACAATCCGCATGCCTTCGAGTGATAGATTTAAAGGAAAAGAATTTTTCACGTAAACGATATAGCGTCCGGCCGCATCGTCGATGCGCCGGGTACGCCCGATGGAATCACCTTTAGCCAAGTGTTGCGAGATATCTTCTTCTTCGACGATGCGCTCGATTTCCCTTTCCATCGTGTCTGGAATTTTAAATCCATCCGCGCCGAAGATTTTTATACCGTTGTCATCAAAAGGATTATGGGAGGCCGAGATAATCACGCCCGCATCCACCCGCATATTGCGCGCCAAAAAACCAATTCCCGGAGTCGGCAGTGGACCCGTCAATTGAACGCCTACGCCCATCGAATTTAGGCCGCTGGCCAAGGCTTGCTCAACCATATAGCCCGAAAGGCGAGTGTCTTTTCCGATTAGGACCATGGGCTTATGGTTTGAGCGTCGCGGAATCTTACTTAAAATCAATCCTAGTGCCTGACCCACCTTCATTACGATGTCAGGAGTCATAGGGAATTTGTTGGCGGTACCACGAATGCCATCGGTACCGAATAGTCGGCGCGCCATTATTTAGTCTCCTGATTTCCGTCGCGCGATTCGCGTAAGACCACGGTGAACTCGCTGGGATCGATCGCGATGATGCGCGCGCCGATCGGCAGCGCCAAGCCCTCGCGACTGAGTTGAACCAATTGTCGCCCCGGCCGTGCATTGCCTAAGTCCACCGTGAAGATCGGACTCATTTGGTTTATTTTTTTCAACGCCACTCGCGGACCAGAAACCTCGACGCGGACGATCTGAGGAACTTGGGATTCCATCTCGAGGCTGGGCGATAGAATGACCTGTAGTTCAAAATCCTTCAATAATGTGGAATCTTTACGTCCTAGCATCGACATCCACAAGATAACGGCCACGCCGAATGCGACGAATTTGTAACTAAGATTATCGGTGTACCTGTTTTGCGGGGTCACGCGTGCGCCCTCTCAAAACTTTTTGAAAGACCGTAGAGTTCGTAAAGTGTCTTGCGAATAAAATGATGATCGACGTCCATCTGTAATTTTCCGGAATGGGCCATGCCGACGAAGCGATTTTCTTCGCTGACGACGAAAACGTAGGCGTCGGTCTCTTCAGTTAGCCCTACGGCGGCACGATGGCGCGTGCCCAAATTTTTATCCAAAGATGCATTTTTCGAAAGCGGTAAGAAACAACCGGCGGAAACTAAGCGCCCGCCGCGCACCAAGACCGCGCCGTCGTGGAGGGGCGCGCTCGGGTGGAAAAGGCTAACGATCAATTCACTGGAAATTTCAGCGTTCAGGGGATGACCTTCTTCAATAAAATAATCCAGCGAGATTTCACGCTCTAAGACAATCAGCGCCCCATATCCCCGCTGGGCACAGGCCACCAAACCCTTGGCCAGCTCTTCGATCATATAGGTTTCTTCGACCCGCGAGGCACCACTCAAGAAGGGATTACTGCCAATCTGCGCGAGGGCCCGACGAATTTCACCCTGGAACAAGATGACCACGATCACGAACAAGTTTGAGAAGAATTTTTCGAGGATGTAATTGAAAGTGATCAGCTCGAAAAAAATCGAGAGCATATAAGCGATCGCCAGAATCCCAAGGCCAGAGAGAATCTGAACCGCACCGGATTTCTTGATCAACAGTAAGATGCGATAAACCACCAACCACACCAAGAACAAATCGACGAAGTCATGCACACGCAACTGCGTGAACAAGCCACTCCAATTCGCCCACAAGGTGTTGAACATATACGCCCTTTTTTTATCTCGG
>JBEIHA010000039.1:0-14940 GCA_040381635.1 Pseudobdellovibrionaceae bacterium | reverse complement strand
TGTGGAAGCTACTTCAATCACGGAGTGCAAGAGCGCACCATGGGTTATGTTCGGCGCGAAGACATAGCGAAAACCGTACCTCGAGGGGAAGAGCAGACCGAAGCGGCAGTTAGCGGCCCCACTTGTCCCGATTGCGCGCACAATAGCAACGTCGCGGTATTGAGGGAAATGGCGCTTAGCTCGCAAGTGATAGCCGCGCGAAAGAATTGTCGAAAGAGCGAAGAAGAAATGGAAAAATATTTGGACTGCCACGCCACGGCCCACCAATCGAATTACAACAAATACTACAAAAAACTTTTTGGTATTGCGGGCTCAACATTTCAGGCTGCGTACATGCCGCGCGCGCCGGGTGAGCAGGAAGTAGTGCGCGCGATCTTGCGCCCCGAAGATTCGCAAGTATCGGGGCGAATGCCTTTTTTGGTGCGCGCGGATGCAAGCGTGATGAAATGCATTGGACTTCGCGAAAGCATGTGGGATCCCACGCGCGTTTCGGGTTGCCCCCCGGGAAAGACTTGCCCACCGAGGCCCGACGGTAAAAAGATACGGGGCGGGGCGATGGGAATAGGTCAGCAGACGGAAATCAACGTCGACCACATTCGGTGTCTGCTTGAAGGCGTTTGTACGGAAAGAATACCAAAAACTCGAAAGACCAGAACAGTTAAACGTGCACCTACTAAATGGGCCGTAGTGCTTTGGAAAGAGTATTTTCGTCGTGTGAAGGCTGAACTCAGTCCCACGGAACTAAAACATCTGTTTAAAAATCCCGTCACTGGTAAACCTTGCACCGAAACCATGACGCTGAAAAAACGAGATGCACCCTGTCCCATCAACTCGATAGCCGCCATAGCTCTTTATCAAGTCGAAGCCGAACTCACCATTCGTCGCGCGAGCCCACTTTATAAGAATACTCTGAATGATTTCAACGACAGTGAACGTTGTGACTTAGAAATCGTGCAGGGTTCCACCAACAACGCTGGCACGGGCACAGTTAAGGACGCGGTAGGGCAGGCCAATCCGTCCCAGTGGCGGGCGCGTTTGCGCGATGCGACTGGCGATCCAGGCGATCACGGTCTGGAAGCCGACAAATTTTCGAAATACATTCGTAACTGTCTAGAGGCTGAAAATATGAATTCTATGCACGATCCCGCCCCCGGCCAAAGTCCCAGCAAATGCTCGCGCTATTCGACGGCGCGCTAGTCTTAAACTAAAAGTGTATTTACATAAGGTCCTGGCTCGGTCTAAATTGTCGTTATGAAAATGCTTTGTTTGGTAGCTGCTCTGATTGTATTTCCCTTATCCGCGCAGGCCGCGGAACCTGGCGAATGGTTTTTTTCGCCGCACGCATCGGTCGGCGCGAACTCGGTTCAGGGGACTTATTTTCGCTTAGGATTGGACACGGGACTTCACTTTACCGAGACCATTCATGGCGGTGTGGGCGGTTATTATGCGTTCGGTGAACAGCCGCAGTATGACCGCGAAATAGGGGCGGGACCTTTTGCCGCTTACGTTTTGCCATTAGCGGACTTTGCACTGGATAATGGGCGCTCGGGACCAATCTTTGGTTTCGGTTTTTGTATTTAGATTCTTCTGTTTTTGGGGCTAAATGCCCGGCATTTTTCACGAACTCAAAATAAATGCTGTTTCGGTTTTGGCATCAATCTTGCGGTAACGGAAACACGTTTGGATCACTCATTACCGGAGGATTTATGCCGCGACTCGATTCCGATTTAAGTTTTGAACGCGAAGTTTACGGGATTTTAACCAAGGGTTTGTCCGTAGAAGCGGGGAGTCTCCTGGGCTTTGAAAGCGCCCCTGAAGATTCTAGAGGCTCGAGTTCAGAACGATCTCTTGAGGACAATCACTTCCAAAGATTAGCCGAAAATTTTAAAGAAATATTCAGCCCACCTTCAAAGCTTTAGGGCGGCGAGCTCTGCCTCTTTTTTCTGTTGTTCTTCCATGTGCTTGAAAATTTCTTCTTCAAGACGTGAGATCTCGTTCCCACAAATATTGAGTTCCTTGGCCAAGGTCGCCGCCTGACTGCCTTGCGCGGTCAGCAGTTCGGCGGTGAGGGCGTCCCGCTTCTTTTCTTGTTTAGAAAGCATTTCTTCGCATTTCAGAATCTTGCGCTGTTGTTCTTTGACGGCGCTTTGAATTTGTTTGCTGGCCTCTTTGAAATTGAATTTTCCGGTCGGCCCAGAATCTTTGCGGATATCGGAATTGGCGCGCTCTAAATGGCGCTGGCTTAGAACACCTTTTTGCAAACTCCAAACGTATTCGTCGTAGGTGCCGGGGTAAAGTTCGACGCGCCCGTCGTGAATTTCTAAAATGCGATTGGACACGCGGCGAATAAAACTACGGTCGTGGCTGACCACAATCACGCTGCCGGCGTAGTCACGCAAAGCTTCAGTCATCGCTTCGACGGTGTCGAAATCCAAGTGATTGGTCGGTTCATCGAGCAACAACAATGGGCTTTTCTTCAAGAGTATTTGCCCTAAGGCCACACGGGATTTTTCGCCCCCCGAAAGTACGCGTACGGGTTTATTGACGTCGTCGCCCGAAAACAAAAGACTACCCGCCATATTCAAGATGTCTTGTCGGTCCAATCCGCGATGCGCGGTCTTTTGCAATGAACCCAAAACCGTGTCGTTCATTTCTAACTGGTCGGCCGAGTGCTGTGAAAAATACGAAAGGCTGACCTCGTAGCCCAGTTTTCTTTCACCACTTAAGAGGGGTAAACCACCGGCCAGGCTTTTGAGCAAAGTTGATTTTCCGGCGCCATTGAATCCGACCACGCCCATATGGGAGCCACGCTCCAAACTTAAGGTGACGTCCCGCAAAATAGCTTTGTCACCGTAGCCGAGATTCGCGTCCGTCAAAGCGATGGATTCTTTGCCTGTGTGCGTGGGCTCGGGGATGCGGATCCGCGCGCGTATGGGCAGATCCTTCAATTCGATGACGTCCATTTTTTCTAAAGCTTTCATGCGGCTCTGGGCTTGCTTCGCCTTCGTGGCTTTGGCGCGGAAGCGATCGACGAAATCTTGCATGTGTTTTCGTTTTGCATCCAGGTTCGCGGCCTGCGCTTGCAGGATTTCTTGCATCTGGGCTTTTTGTTCGAAGTAGTCATCGATATTGCCGGGAAATTTGGCGATGTCGCCGCCTTCAACTTCTAAAGTGTATTCGGTCGTGCGTCTTAAGAATTCGCGGTCGTGTGAAATCAGCAAAAAGGCGCCAGAATATCCTTGCAGAAATCTTTCCAGCGCTAAAATACTTTCCAAATCCAAAAAGTTTGTCGGTTCATCCAGCAGCATCAGATTGGGTTCGCGCCCGATCAAGTAAAGAAGCTTCATGCGCATGCGAAAGCCGCCGCTCAATTCATGAAGAGGTCTGGCAAAGTGGTCCTCAAGTAACCCAAGATCGCGCCCGATTTGCTTGAGCTCCCAAATAGGTTTGGTGCAGTTTTGCTCGAGATATTCTTCGGCAGTAAGATCGAGCCGCCATTCGCTTTCTTGCTCCAAGTATCCAATTTGCAAATTTTTGGCTTTGGTCAGTTGTCCGGTATCGAGCTGTTCTTGGCCGACGAGAATTTTAAAGAGAGTGGTCTTGCCGGCGCCGTTTGGGCCGATGACGCCAACGTGTTCACCTTCGTTCACCGCGAAAGCCGCGGCGTCGAAAAGGGCCTTGGTGCCAAAATGTTTGGAACCATTGTGCAGCTGAAGCAGGTTCATTTTTTAGAAGGCGCAGCTTTTGTTTGATTGTAGGAAAAACGCATCTGCAGAATTTCCACTAAGAGGGCGAAGCCCATCGGTAAATAAATATACCCCTTCGGCACGTGGCCACCGATGCCTTCGATCACCAAGGTCACGCCAATGGTCACTAAAAAGGACAAAGCTAAGATTTTTAACGTCGCATGCTTTTGCATAAAAGCGGCGATCCTCCCCGAGAATGCAAGCACCACCGCGAAGCTCGCGATGACCGCGGAATAAATAACAACCAGATTATCGGTAAGCCCTACGGCCGTAATGACCGAATCCACCGAAAAAACGATGTCGAGTAAAACGATCTGCGTGATCACCGAAGAGAAAGTGGCATAGACCACTTGGGCACCAGGCGTTGCGGATTGTGATTCAACAGTATGATGGATTTCTTTGACCGCCTTGAAGAGCAAAAAGAGGCCGCCACTAATCAAGACAAGGCTCTTCCAGCTGAAGTGCATGAAGACGGGCTCGTTTAATTTCACCAGATACGCGGCCCCGAGCAGAAGGGCGAGTCGTGCACCGAAAGCCAAACCTAGACCAAGCAAACGAGCTTTCGTACGGGTTTCGGGCGGCAAGCGATCGGTGAGGATAGAGATTAACAATATATTGTCGATCCCAAGAACGATTTCGAGCCCGACGATCAAGGCAAACGTAGCGAGTAAGTTAATATCCATTGTCAAAGAGTGTAGTGTGTCTCGTTTTGAGACGTCAACGAGCGAAATGCTTGAGAACTTAGGCAAATCACCCGAAAAGAAGGCATTCTAGAGGTTCGGGGAGACACCTATGCTGAAGAAGACGGTCAATTTAATATTGGTTTTGCTCATGGTAACCAATCCGGTTTTGGCGAATGCGGATGGATCAGGGAGGCGAAGGTCTAATGGCCATGGCTGCACTGGTGAAGATCTCGTCCTAATTGACACGATAGTAAATAAAGAAAAAAACAAGCATTACGCGGATCTACTTAAGCAGCGAATTGAAGCGCGAAACTCATCCGAATATAAGAGTATGTCGGCGGCTGAACGAAGGGCTGAAGATCGTAAATTTTGTAACGCCTTGAGAGAAAACTGGGACAACGGACGTACCGAAGCTCGCTACGAATGTTTGGCACGTGACTGTCAACCGGACACTCCCACACCTCAAAATGTGGAAGACCATCGCGCCGTTGTTGAGCACGTTCGCCCCCCTCCACCCAGACGCCCGCTTCCTCCTCCCCCTGAAGAGGAGCTTCCGCCTCGCGAAACCGCGGTTGGTGGTGGCGGCGGCTTTTCTAACAACTCCTTGTTGTGGGGCATCGGCGGTTTAGCGGTGGGCGGACTTCTTGGTTACATGCTGGGTCAGCAAGGACAACAGCATCAGCACCCGATATTCCCTCCTCCTCGATGGGGTGGCCAATGGGGTCAGCCTGGAATGCAGCCTCCTGGAATTTTGCCTTTTCAAGGTGGAGCGCCGGGGGCTTTACCGTTTGGAGGTGTCGGCGGGTTCAATGGCCCTTACGCGCTTCCGTATGGACAGACGAACGCCTGGGCCCAGCCTTACATGGGCGGCGCGAATCAATTTGCCGGTGGTTACAATCAGTACAACTACGGAGCAGGACAACAGTTCGGCGGCGGTTATCGTGGCGCGGCCCCGGGCGTGTTGCCTTTAGCCCCGCAACCGTACACTCCCTATAGTGTGATTCCTCAGAATCATTGGAACATGATCAACGTCGGACGTTGATCACGCGAAAGCGCGCAAAGCGCGGATCATTCAGCGGATTTTGAGTGGCCTTGCCTGACAGAATTAAAATCAGTGCGGGCCACAAAATCAAATTCGCGGCCACGGCAATCAAAGTAAAAATCAAAGCAGGAATCGTGAGCACCACGAGGCCAATCACGGGCAAGGCCCCGCCGTAATTGACGGCCGTGTGAAATAACCAAGCGCAAATCATGTCCAGGCCAATCGCGGGTAGCGATACGGCGACCAAGATACGTAAGATCTGTCGAGCGATCGGCCAACGCGACAAAGCCGTTTGGGGGCGCGAAGACTTTGGGGTCCCCCCGGGTTCAATGATCTCTGGGTTTTCGGGCGTTCCGATTTCAGCCATGGGATGGCTTTAACCCTCTGCGGTGCTGGTGTTCAAGTTTATTTTTCAAAGGACGAAAGCTAGGGTACTTTCGATCGATGAAGCGCCGACATTTTTTGGGCGGGTTAGTTCCGCTGGCCTTACTTTATTGGTTAGCACCATGGGCGCGAGCCATCGGTCCGCGCGCCCGCACCAAGGTAGCCTTCGGCTCATGTAACGAGCAAGACCGTCTGCAATCGATTTGGTCAAGCATCGCGGCTTGTGCCCCTGAAGTTTTCGTTTTTTGCGGGGACAATGTCTATGCTGATACCGAGGACATGGTGGCGATGCGTGCGGCCTACGACCGTTTGGCGAAGAATTCTGATTACGATCAATTCAGAAAGAAAATTCCCATCGTCGCCACTTGGGATGACCACGATTACGGTGGCGACGATGAAGGTCAAAAATACCCGAGGAAGCAAGAGAGCAAGCAAATCCTCCTCGATTTTTTCGACGAGCCCAAAGAGTCCCCGCGCCGTGAACGGGACGGAGTATACACATCATATTTACTTGGCGAGCCTGGTCGCTCGACCCAAGTTATATTATTGGATTTACGTTGGTGGAAGAGCCGAGGTGGGCCGCTGCTGGGTGAACAGCAATGGACTTGGCTGGAGAAAGAATTGCGCAAGCCCGCCGAAGTTCGTCTTTTGGTCAGCAGTTCGCAATTCGCCGCATGTGGTACCCAGTGGGATAAATGGGAAGATCACCCCGAAGACAAAGCGCGCTTTTTAAGCTTAGTGGATGAGTTGGAGTTAAGAAATCTGGTGGTCCTGTCCGGCGACATGCACTACGGCGAGTTTTCGCGCGAAACATCCGTGGGGGGCATTGAAATCATCGATTTCACCTCGAGCGGCCTTAACCGCTGGGAAAGTGCGGACGGCATTTCCAATTCGAATCGATTCGCCCTTTACGATCGCGGTGAAAACTTCGGTTTGGTGGATATTGAATGGGGGACCGATCCCCTGCGCGTGAATTTGGAGCTGCGCGATCTGCGTGGAAAGCCGGTGTTGAAGCAGATTCTCTTTTTTAAAGCGGGCTTGTACACCTCTTGATAACGGTGTAATTCGCTTATCATGAAGTTATTATTTTTTGTTCTATGCTTACTCTCATTCAAAATTCACGCACAGGACGGGGATTCGACCGCGGTCGAGATCGTCGACACCGACGCGATCATCACCAATATTAAGATGCGTGCCGAAAGCGGCTCAAAATCCAAGTACTCGCTGGCGTTCTCTCTTGGATACAATACCGGGGGATTAGAAAAGCCCTTCGATGAGAAAAGGCCCAACCTCAGCGGTGCCGCGGGGGCGACCGAATTCACATCGCTCAATGGTTCGTTTTCGGGTAAATACACTTTCGATGCCCAGCGCAGCTTTTTTGCTGGATTCGGTGCACGCTGGATCACGCCGACTGAGGCCAAGGCCCCCCCTGGTTTTGATAAGGTGGACGCCGATAATCCTTACGTTAGATATCAGTACTTGTATCGCTGGTTTGGGATTCAAGCCTCACTCGGACTTTTGCAAACACTCTACACCAATTCAAATTTGCTAAAGAACGGTTACGTCACGCAGACCAGTATTTCGCAATACAACGCTTATGACTTTGGTGGCTCGAAATTCTCCATTGGATTTATTCCTTATTTGAATCTTGGATTCTTCGACAAAGACACGCCCCAGGCGAAGACCACGCAATCCGATTACGGCTTTGGTATGACTCCTTTTATCGAGTACCGCGTGAATGATTGGATCAATTTGCACACCAATTCCAATCCACTTTCGTTCGAACACTTGCGCTCGAATTCGGGGGCCCACACCTACAATCGACAAACGGTGATTCAGACTTTGGCAGTGGGTTTCGCACTTACGCGCGATATTTACCTTTCGCCGGGGGTGGAATGGATGGTCGCGGACCCGCGCATTGACCGCACGCGGACTTGGATTTCGGCAACCATCAATATCTTCTAGCCAAGTGACCCGCGGGCTGCTAGCTTGCGTCATTAATCAACGTCGCTTCTGAGTTTCTAGGCCATTCTGGTCGCTTCTCGTGTTGGCGACACTGGTCATTCCGTAAGGATTTCCAGAGGATCGGCCAAACCATGGGTTTGCCGATCGACAGCCATCAGGAGATGTCTATGTCCACGTTCGAACAGTTCGGCTTACCGCCGTCTATCGGTAAGGCTTTAGAGGCCTTGAAATTTATCAACCCCACTCCGATCCAAGTCAAAGCGATCCCCCCGGGGCTTAGCGGTCGCGATGTTTTGGGCATGGCGCAGACGGGGACCGGTAAGACCGGGGCCTTTGCGATCCCGCTTTGCGTGCGCCTAATGAACGACCCCAAGGCTTCGGCTTTGGTGCTCGCACCGACGCGCGAACTCGCGATGCAGATTCATGAATTTATGAAGGAGCTCGCGGGCAAGAACTTTAATCTTTCACCGGCGCTGATCATCGGCGGTATGTCGATGCGCCAGCAGAACCATCAATTGCGCAGCGGCTCGCGCATTTTGATCGCGACGCCTGGTCGTTTGGTGGATCACCTGCGTTCGCAACCCCAGTTGCTTTCGAAATCATCTATTTTTGTTTTGGATGAAGCCGATCGTATGTTGGACATGGGTTTTGCTCCGCAGCTGAAAATTGTGATTCGCCATTTGCCGCGTGTGCGCCAAACTTTACTTTTCTCGGCCACCTTCCCGCCGGAAATCAAACGCATGGTGAACGAGCTGCTTCATAATCCGGTGGAAGCTTCGGTGGGACAAACATCGGTGCCGATCGCGAAGATCGAACAGACCGTGATTCGCACCACGCAAAAAGAAAAGAACGAAATCTTGCTCGACGAATTGAATGCGCGCAAAGGGTCGGTCTTGATCTTTACGCGCACTAAGCATCGCACGGATCGTTTAAGTAAATATTTGAATGGCTACGGCTATCTGGTGACTCGCATTCACGGGGATCGCACCCAAGGCCAGCGCAAAATGGCGATCGAAGGTTTTCGTTCGGGCCAATTCCGTATTTTGGTCGCGACGGATATCGCCGCCCGAGGCCTTGATATCGACGACATTGCTCACGTGATCAATTACGATTTACCCCAAGTTCCCGAGGACTTCGTACACCGCATCGGGCGCACGGCCCGCAACGGCAAGAGCGGCCAAGCCCTTTCGATGATCACGCCCGAAGACAAAGTGATGTGGCGCTCGATCGCACGTGTGGCTAAGTTCGATCCCGAAGAGCGCGTCGGCGAAAAGACGGGTGGCCCGCAAGCTTCTCGTGCGCCGCACGTGAAGCCCGCGGGTCGCCGTGTTCGTGAATTGGGAATTCGGAACTAGTGGCCAACCTGAATTAACGAAGGTAGCCTTTTTACTGATGGCGAACCAAAGTCCGGCCGAAATTCTAAAGCCTATCTTGCGTGGACACTTTCACCAGGCGGGTTTTTTTATAGCACTCGGTGCCTGTGCGATGCTTCTGGTGAACGTGCACGACCGGCGCGCCGTCATTGTGACGGTGATCTATTCCCTTAGTTTAGTGTGCATGTTCGGTATATCGGCTTTGTATCACCGCCCCACTTGGAGCCCCAATTACCGCGCCTGGCTGAAGCGTTTCGATCACGCCGCCATCTTTGTGTTGATCGCGGGCACGGGGACGCCGCTATGTTGGTTGGCTTTAGATCCGGCGGCGGGATCGCGCTTGCTGACTTTTGTGTGGGCCACCGCTGGCGTCGGTATTTTTCAATCGATTTTTTGGACAAAGGCACCGAAGTGGATTTCCGTGGGACTTTATATTCTTTGCGGATGGATAGCCGGTCCCTATATCCCCGAGATTCGCTCCGCCCTCGGGCCGGGCGGCGTGTGGCTTCTGATTCTGGGTGGATTGCTCTACACCGTCGGCGCCCTTATTTACTCCTTTAAGCGTCCGAATCCTTACCCTCGGGTGTTCGGCTATCACGAGATTTTCCATTTGCTGGTGATTTTCGCGGCCAGCCTGCATTTTATGGTGATCGTCGGCCTTGTTAATTGATAGGGTCGCTGGTCAGTATGCCAAGCAAGAAAAAGCCTGCCGCTCTAAATCGTGACGAGTCCTTCGCTTTAAAACCGATTGGATGGTTGCGCGCGGATTTTAAACAGAAATTCGGAACTCCACGCCAAGGGTCTCTGGCGAAAAGCAGCCGCGCTTCGGTGGAGCTCGCACCAGAGTGGCGCGGACGCGGAATTTTGAGCGGGCTGGAGGATTTTTCACATGTTTGGATTGTGAGCTTTCTGCACTTAAGTGTGACGAAGCGAAGTCGAGGGAAAGTTCATCCGCCGCGCTTACAGGGTAAGAAGATTGGGGTGATGGCGTCGCGCAGCCCTCATCGTCCGAACAATATAGGACTAACTTTGGCGCGCATCGTTTCCTGCGACGGTGATGTTCTGCATTTGGCAGAAGTGGATTTGGTCGAGGGCACGCCGATTTTAGACTTGAAACCCTATTTGGCGCAGGCTGATCGACCAGCCGAATTCAAAGGCGGTTGGACCGACAAGGTTTCCATCGCACCGCGTGCCTGCGCATTTTCGCAACAAGCTCTTGATCATATAGATGCACTAGTGAAGGCGAAGGTTGTTCCGGATTCCGCACGCTTGCGCTCATTGATTGAAGAGATGTTGTCTTTAGATCCACGTCCTCCCGCGTACTTAGATCGGAAGGATGCGCGCTTCGCGATTTGGGTTTCGGGTTTGAATGTGGTCTTTCGTTTTCATGACGAAAAGTTCACCGTCACCGACGTTGAACCGGAAAAATAAAAATTTTTGAAAAAAGAATTTCCATTTTGTAAGTAATGCGCGTACTCTAAATGAATCCAATAGAGGAAAGGGGGACGCATGATAGATCACACTCAGAATGATAATCAAAACACACCGAACGAAATGTGCGTCCGACCGATGAAGGGCACAGCCCGGATCTCTTCCTCGCACAATTTCGTCTGCTAACTTCGGTTAACAGAAATCCCACACGAATAAAACGATTGATATGAACCGACAGACTACTCTTTTCTCGTAGTCGTCTAACAACTTGAGGTTTCCCGTGGCTTATCTTTTGCGCTTTTGGCGTAAAGCCTTTTTTTCTGACATTAACCCCGTGATCGAATTGGGGGCCAAGCGCAATTTGCAAGTGGAAGACTTGCCGCCGCTTCCCGCAGAACTTGATCCCGCCAATGAAACAATCCCCGAGGGGACTATCGACTGGTCTTCGGGGCCCGCATTGATGCGCACACTTTTGCGCGCGTCTTTGAAGATTATGGCTTTGCCGATGGTCTTCTACATTGGCAACGCTTTGCTGAATCTTACGGGTCCTGTGCTGGTGAATCTTTTCGTCACGCGCTTGCAAAATGGCGTGGGGGAAACTACGGCCTTGATCGAAGCTCTGGCTTACGGATTGTGCATTGGTTTGTCGGGGATCATAGCCGGTCTTTGCATTCAGCATTACTTTTATGGATCTTTGCGTCGCGTGCAAATGACGGTGAACGTGCTGAACACGAAGATCTTTCGTCACTCGCTGAATTTAAGTAAAGCGGCGCGCGAAAAAATCGCGGTCGGCGATATTGTGAATCACATGAGCACGGACACGGATTCCGTTTCCGAAATGGGCAATGCGGCCGCCGATCTTGTTTACTGCGTACTGATGATCACCGGCGCGATTGGCCTGCTGTTTTACTACATCGGGGACACGGCTTGGGTGGCGGTGGTTTTACTAGCCATCTTGGTGCCCATCACCAAAAAGGTCAGCGCGGACTTCACCAAGTTCGACGAAGACCTGATGAAACATCGCGATGCCCGGGTTTCGATCATGGCGCAGATGTTAAGCGCCGTGCGCTTAGTGAAGTATTTCGGCTGGGAGAAATCCGTCGGTCAAGAGATCGGCGTGATTCGCTCCAAAGAACTGGCTTCACGTCGGCGCATCGCGGGTGCGGAATTATTGGTGACGCTGATCTATGTGTCGGTGGGAACCTTTGTTTTGTTCTCTGTTCTCGCGGTGCACACTTGGCGCGGGGGACAATTAGACGCGGCCTTGGTGTTCACTTGTGTCAGCTTGTTCGTGCTGCTCGAGGATCCGTTCGCGTTTATCTCGCGGGTGATTTCGATGTACATCAACGCCAAAGTGGGCGCGGATCGCATTGCGAAATTCTTGGCTCAGGAAACGGTAGGGATAGTGAAGGATACAAACTCCATCGTTCAAGCCGCTCCGGGGGCCGCGGGTTTCGTGATGGATCGTCTCTCTGTCCACGTTGGTGAAAGCCGGCACTTGGCGTTGAAAGATATATCCCTATCTCTGAGGCCCGGCGAAAGCTTGGCCGTAGTGGGCGCGGTGGGCAGTGGGAAATCGACCTTTATCCACGCGTTGCTCGGCGAATTACCCGCGAGTCAGGGGGGCTTGCACTTCACGGATGCGAAGGGCGAACGATTGAATAGCGCGCGCATCGGCTACGTCCCGCAGGAAGCGTACATCATCAACGGTTCTTTGAAAGAGAACCTGATGTTCGGAAGCGAAGGCGTGACCGATGAAGACATGGCCTTGGCCGTGGAGGCTGCCGGCCTAACTCGCGATCTTGAACTGATGCACGGCGGATGGCGCACCGAAATTGGCGAGAAAGGGATCAACCTTTCCGGCGGCCAAAGGCAGCGAATCAGTCTGGCCCGTGCGGTTTTACATAAACCGCAAGTGGTGGTGCTGGATGATCCGCTTTCGGCCGTCGATCCGGCGATGGAAGCGCACTTGGCCGAGAACCTTTTGTTCGGTGCTTGGTCGGGCGTGACTCGCGTGGTGATCACCCATCGTTTAAGCCACTTGCGCGAATTCGATCGCGTGGCTTTTTTGAAAGGCGGCGAATTGATTGGCATTGGTACCTACAGCGAACTCGAGGCGAGTTGCGCGGATTTTCGCGAATATTTGGTCGAGTACTTAGTCCAGCATTCGGGACCCGCGCAAGAAAAGCGCACCGAAGATTCCTCGGTGAAAGGTAATACCGAAGCGTCGCGCATCACCGACGATGAAGACCGTGAATACGGGGCGGTCCGGGGCGGAGTGTACTGGGACTACGTGCTTTCGCTGGGTGGATCTTCGCGCTGGCGTCCGCTGATCTTGATCGGGCTTGCGGTGGCGGCGGCGAGCGGAACGGTATTCCCGTTGCTGCAAAAAACTTGGCTGGCTTACGTTTCGAATATGCAAGCGGGCGGGTTGGGTCAGTCTTTGCTGGCGCAACTGGCACGGATTCCGTCAACGGCGATCTACGTTTACGGCTCGCTTGGACTTTTGGTCCTAGTGGCGACGTTGGCGGCGGATTTTTTCTGGCTGAAGCGCGGGCTGAATGCGGGGAAGAACATCCACGACGATATGTTGAAGTCGGTGTTGAATGCCAACATCCGCTTCTTCGATTCGACGCCAGTAGGGCGAGTCTTGCAAAGATTTTCGCGCGACATGGAATCGATCGATATCCAGCTGCAGTGGTCTTTTGAGCATTCGATGCGATGTTTGGCGCAGGTGGTGATCACGCTCGCGTTGATCGTTTCTGTTCTGCCTTGGATCGTATTCTTGATCGCGCCCGTGCTGTTGATTTATTACCGCGTGCAGAAGCTCTACAGAATGAGTGCTCGCGAGGCAAAGCGTTTGGATTCCATCTCACGCTCGCCCCGCTACGCTCACTTCAAAGAGACTTTGCAGGGTTTGACCGTGATCCGTGCGTTCGGAAAACGCGAATGGTTTTTAGAGGAGTTCTACCGCCGCCTGGCCCACAACCAGCGGATGTTTTACGGCCACTACATGATCAATCGCTGGTTCTCTTCGCGGATTCCGTTGGTCGGTGGCTTGGTTTCGCTGTGCACGGCGGTCGGAATCGTCTTGTCGGTGCGGGCGGGCGGATTGTCACCCGGTATGGCGGGGCTGCTGACGGTTTACTCGCTCTCGTTTTGGGGAGTGCTGAACTGGGGCATTCGCATTTGGTCGGAAGTGGAAGCACGGATGACCAGCATGGAGAGGGTGAAGTTCTACTCGAAACTTCCGCAGGAGGTTTCGGTGACGAAGCCGGTGGACGACGTGATCGGTGAATGGCCTCTGCAGGGTGAAGTGCGTTTCGAAGATGTTTTCGCGCGCTACGCTTCGCACTTGCCGTTGGTGCTAAAGGGATTGTCCTTCACGGTGCCAGCGGGGTCAAAAGTGGGTATCATCGGACGCACCGGTTCGGGGAAGAGCACTTTATTCCAAACCATGTACCGGTTTTTGGAACTGGAGAGTGGACGGATTTTGATCGACGGTGTGGATATTGCCTCGATAGGCTTGAATCGATTGCGGAAAGCGTTGGCGATCATTCCCCAAGATCCGACTTTGTTTATGGGCTCTTTGCGCCGAAATTTGGATCGCGACTTCGAGTTCACGGACGCCGAGATCTGGTCGGTACTTGAGCGCACTTGTTTAGGTGACGTGATTCGCTCTTTGCCTAAGGGATTGGCGACCGAGTTGACCGAGAACGGCGCGAACTTTAGTCAAGGTCAGCGTCAGCTGCTCTGTTTGGCTAGGGCGTTGTTGCTGCGGGCTCGGGTCGTGATTTTGGATGAAGCGACGGCCAGCGTCGACGTGAAAACGGACGCCTTGGTCCAGCGCGTGGTCCGTCAAAGCTGCGAAGGCGTGACGATGCTGATCATCGCCCACCGGCTGGGAACGGTTCGCGACTGCGATCAGATTTTAGAAGTGAGCGAGGGTAGACTGACGAAATGTATCGCGCGTCAGGTGCCAGGGCCGGCGGTGTATCAGGGGGATTCTCTGATGGCGTAAGACCGTAGCCGGGGATGCAAAGTCCCCGGCTTATTTTTTTAGCTGCTGGGCGATCAACGAAGCTGAGTTGAATTCGAGTCAACTTATTGACGCGGAGTCTCCTGTCTAGACAGGAGACAGTGCGTATAAACATATATTGTTGAATAGTGCTTTTGAATGTGAACTTGAGGCTCGTAGCTTAGTGGATTGCGTATTGCTCGCCGATCTTAAAGCCATGTCAGTTTGAATCGTATCACTTACGTTGTGCACCCGAATCCAATCTGAACTCGCTTGCCCCAGAGAATGACGCTATATT